>JBOFGJ010000323.1:0-1055 GCA_051649065.1 Flavobacterium sp.
CTGTGTGGTCTTGATATAATTCTGTGACTTGGTCTGAGCTACTATCGTATGTAAACAACTAATACTAAATAGTAGTATGTATCTATATGCTTTCATCTCTGCTTAGTTTTTAATTGTTCTTATAGTTGTAGTCGTATTCACTTAATACGTGACCGTCTTGATTCTTAATCGCTTTTAGGCGATTAGCACTGTCATACTCATAGATTTGATATCCACCCTTAGGATCTGTGATTTTCGCCACTCCCACTAGTGGTCTGTGTTCATAGGTAGTGATTAACGCTTCTTTAAATGCACTATTCGTTCTAAGATTATTAATCTGTGATAACTTGTTCTCGTCTATAGTGTGAAGATTTGCTACACTTACTCCTAGCGCACTTGCTACTTGCTCTTTAGAAGTATTCTCTATCTTAGCGATTAGAAGGGTGTTGTTGTAACCATAGAGATATACTTCTTTAACTCCAGAGTCCTCTAACTCTATGATATTGCCATTTCTTATATCTCTATGAAGTATCTTCTGATTACTTGTTAATCCTGAAGTACCCTTACTTATTTTTATTTCTTCTTTATCTATAATATTATTTTTCCAGTCCTTATATACATTTTCTATTGTTTGAAGTTTCTCATTATTTTTATTTGACTCATATTTGACTAAAGTTCCCTTTCGATTGTTTTGATATAACACACTGTTTTTTTCAGGGTAAGTAAAACGTTCAACGAATTCATTATCATTTGATTTTGTTTTTATTTCCGTTGGTAAGAATACATCCTCTTTATCATATTTAAAAATCTTTTGCTTCTCTATAAAATTATCCCCAGAGTAAAATCTCTCTACCTCTTTTATCTTTTTTATCCATGAACTAGTTATTGGCTCTAATTGATATCGCACATTGTCACTTCCATCTGAAAGTGAAGTGTTACTATCCCGTAAATATGCATCCTTTATAAATACATTATATGCAATGCCTCCAGAATTCTTTAATGCATAAGTCGATTTACTCAAAAGTGATTTGTCATATTGATAACTGTTGACTAAACTGTACTTAATCTTTCCTTCT
>JBOFGJ010000324.1:0-1073 GCA_051649065.1 Flavobacterium sp.
CAGTTGTATTAGAAGATGGTATTAATACGAAAGTATCAAGCCGTGTAGATACTGCAAAGCCAAATGAGACAATTTGGAAAGTAGATGTAGCTAATGTTGTAAAAACAGTAGCTGTTGCTACAACACTGGGAGCAGAAGACGCTGTTCTTTTAGTAGATGCTAGTGCAGGAACAACAGATATTGTTGTAACACTTCCAGCAGCAGATGAAAATAACAAAGGAAAAAAATACACTGTTAAAAAGCTTGACAAAAACGAAGATGGTTATGTAGTTGTAGCAGGTAACGTAGCAGGGTTAGAAGGTAAAAAGTTAGAAACAGGTTTACCTTACTCTGGATGGGACTTCGTATCTGATGGTACACAATGGCAAATCGTTAACAAATTTTAATCACCTTACTTAATTAGAAAATCAAAATGAAAAAATTAATATTATCAGCAACAGTAGCTTTCACAGTTTTAACAACTTCTAATATATACGCTCAACAAGGATTTGGAACGAATACACCAGATAGATCATCTGCAGTAGAGATCGTTTCTTCTAAACGTGGTTTATTGATTCCTAGATTAGAGTTAAAAGATACAAAAATAGCTTCTCCAGTATCAAAACCAGCTAATGCTTTATTTGTTTATAATACAGCAACAGCAGGAGATGTAACTCCTGGTTTCTATTACTGGGAAACAACAGATCAAAATGATGAGTCAAAAGGTAGATGGGTACGTTTCGTATCATCTAATTCAGGAAGTGCAGTAGAGGTAAAAGCTGGTGCAAACGTAAAGGTTGATAAGAAAGTAACAGGGCATGATACAGAGTATACTATAAGTGTACCAAGTGGAACAGCTCCAAATCAAGTTTATGTTACTGTAGATAGTGGAGAGAAAGATGATAAAGGAAATATAATATATAAATCTACATGGGTTAATCCAGAGGACTTTATCAACGGAGCGGTTGTAGGTGAAAACGGTATTAAAACTAATATCAAAACTGTAGAAGGTAAAGAGGTTGTAACTGTTGGATTAGGTGGAGCTTTAAATTCACCTACAGAAATTAAAACAACAATAGGAGCAGATGGAAAAC
>JBOFGJ010000325.1:0-1574 GCA_051649065.1 Flavobacterium sp.
TAGAGCAACTAATATTCATAAATTCTACGATAAACTAGAAGTTTTAAAAGGAGTAGATCTACATATTAAAAAAGGAGAAATCGTATCTATTGTAGGTGCTTCAGGAGCTGGTAAAACGACTTTACTTCAGATACTAGGCACGCTTGATAAGCCTTCGGAAGAGACAAATACAACATTAGCTATCAATGGACAAGATATACTTAGCCTAAAGGATAAAGAAATCTCTAAATTTAGAAACCTCAATCTAGGGTTTATCTTCCAATTTCACCAACTACTTCCTGAGTTTACTGCATTAGAGAATGTATGTATCCCTGCACTTATTGCTAATAAGGACAAGAAAGAAACAGAGAAAGAAGCTATTCGTTTATTAGAATACCTAGGCCTATCGCATCGTATCAAACACTTCCCTTCTGAGCTTTCAGGTGGAGAACAACAACGCGTGGCCGTAGCTAGAGCTTTAATCAATAAACCACAAGTAATATTTGCTGATGAACCATCAGGGAATTTAGACACGCATTCTGCAGAAAATCTACACAAGCTTTTCTTTAAACTAAGAGACGAGTTAGGACAAACTTTTGTTATCGTTACCCATAACGAAGAGTTAGCTAATATGGCTGATAGAAAACTGATTATGGTTGATGGACAAATCAAACAGAAACAGCAAGCTAATACCAATTCTGAAGAACCTTCTATCTAATACTTGGAACACTATGGCACTTATTAGCAGTTCAACGATTACTTGTCCTAAATGTACTTTTTCTAAAACAGAAGTAATGCCTACTGATTCATGTCAATTCTTCTATGAATGTACAAATTGCAAGGTTGTACTAACACCTATAGAAGGTGACTGTTGTGTATTCTGTAGTTATGGAGACATTAAATGTCCTCCTATTCAATTAAACAAAAATTGTTGTTCTTAGTAATACCTAAACAGTGTACTATTCCATAATCTAAAACTCCCTTGGACTATTTGTATAAGACAGTAAACTTATTGAATACTTAAGGGGTAAATAATAACACAATGACTAAAGCTGAACTTAAAGATTTTTTAGACGAAAAAGTTCTTTTATACAATAACACCTCTTTCATACAAGACGATCCAATACAAATTCCACATTTATATACACAAAAAGAAGACATAGAAATAGCAGGTTTTCTTAGTGCTACAATTGCATGGGGAAATAGAAAGATGATTATCAAAAATGCTCATCGAATGATGGAGTTAATGGGAAACTCTCCCTATGATTTTGTGATGGAGCACCACGATGATAACTTAGAAAGTTTAGATTCCTTTGTACACAGAACTTTTAATGGTGTTGACTTTGCAACTTTTATCAAAGGACTAAAGCATATCTATACCAATCACAAGGGTTTAGAGAATGTCTTTGCCAATACTTCTTTACCTATGCAAGAAAGGATTTCTAACTTCAAAAAACTATTCTTTGAAATAGAACACCCAACTCGTTCAGAAAAACATATCTCTGATCCTGTAAAAGGTTCTGCGGCCAAAAGAATAAATATGTACCTACGCTGGATGGTTAGAAATGATAATACTGGAGTAGATTTAGGAATAT
>JBOFGJ010000326.1:0-1403 GCA_051649065.1 Flavobacterium sp.
AAGACGTTCAAAAGTTAGGATTTAAAGATGACGTAGTAACTGTTAAACCAGGATACGGACGTAACTATTTAATTCCTCAAGGAATTGCTATCTTAGCTACTCCTTCTGCTAAAAAAGTATTAGCTGAGAACTTAAAACAAAGAGCGCACAAAGAAGCTAAAATTGTAGCTGATGCTAAAGTTATAGCTGAAGCTTTAAAAGCTTTAGATATCAAAATCACTGTTAAAGCTGGTGGTGAGAAATTATTCGGATCTGTAACTAATGCAGATATCGCTGAAGTTTTCGCTAAAAACGGTCAATCAGTTGATAAAAAATTCATCACTTCAGGAGTTATCAAACGTTTAGGTAAATATACTGCTAACGTTCGTTTACACCGTGATGTAATCGTTGAAGTAGCTTACGAAGTAGTTGCTGAACAAGAATAGTCTAAAATGATTATATATAAAAGACCTCCTATTTTAGGGGGTCTTTTTTTTGCTATATATTTTCGCTAAATAAACGAATGGGAGTTTTGCTTTTTTTGTATCTTGGAAGAGTGTAATAGTTGCCTTGAGGAATGTCTTTTGAAGATTAATGTAAGGGTGGTGTATCTTGTGCAATTATAGGTTTAACCCAGATTAAGCATTAGCCAAATACTGCAAAGTATTTCTACTTCATATCTCTTTCATTTATTCTAAAACCATACTACAGTATGCTTTTTTTATAAATTCAGGGCTATTTTGTATAATTACTTTTCGTTTATATGTCTATCGCTTAATTTGGGTTTAACCCAGATTAAGTGGATATTTAAAAGAAAAAGATTAGATATGAATAAAATAGTAAGATTTGTTGGGGTTTTAGTACTTGGTCTATCTTTATTTAGTTGTAAAGATGAAAAAGGGACTTCTGGTTCAGAAGAGATTCCTGTTGAAGAAGTTGTAGTTGATAGTGCTAATGTAGAAGAAGAGCCTATAAAAACAATAGAAACAGTCGCTCCTTGGGAGAATTTGTATGAACAGGAACCTACTATTCTGAAAAGTACAGCAAAGATCTTAAAAGTAGATAATAAGAAAGCAATTACTCTTATGGCTGAATCTAGTAAATTAACAGTAAAGAAAGATGGCTTAGAAACAGTATTAGATGCACTAAGGACGACATCTGCTAAAGACTACTTAAGTGATGAGTTTAATAAAGCAGTTATAGCTAATGGTGGTAAAGGCGTTGGGTTAAGAGTTGATGTCTCTCCTAATGCTACAGAAGATGGTTCAGGGAAAAGAGGGAATTTCTATCAGTTTTCTGTTTATGAAAATTATGAAGATCGTATCGTTACTGTTGGCACTTTTATTTACGATTTAAGATCAATGAGTTTTTATGAGATGGATGTGGTTGAGGCAGACTATGTTCCTTTGAAATACGCGACTTCA
>JBOFGJ010000327.1:0-2405 GCA_051649065.1 Flavobacterium sp.
CTTGCTACTAATAAAACCACAATGATAAACTGTGATGCATCAACGGTTGATGTACCTATATGGTCAACCAATTCAGAGTATGTTTTTTTTGTAGTGAACAATACATTAACTCGTTTGCATCTATCCACGAAAAAACAAGTAAGTATTCTAAGTTTTACAGGGAAAACTTCTTTGATTTTTGCTAATAAAACCAAACATAACAATGATATAAATGCAACAATCAATACTGATTTTCCTATTATAGTTGCAGTTAAAAATAGCTCGAATACTTTGATTTACAGTATTGATAATACCCATGCTAAATTACTGATTGATTCAAAAGAAAATGACCTATCACGAGGATTAACGTATTTACCCAACTTAATTAGCAAAGACTTAAAAACTATTGTTTTTACACAAGAGAATTACAATGTACCTGTTTCATTAAAGGTGCTTAATAACGGCAAAATAACCACTCTTTGGGAAAGTGATATTCCACAGGAGCTTTATAACAATAGAAAAAAACAAACCATTAGTTTTAAAACTAAAACGGGAAGAGAATTAAAAGGAACGCTTTATTACCCAAAAAACTTTAACAAAGAGCTAAAGTATCCTATGGTTGTTTATACTTACGCTGAAGATGATACAGATAGTAAACAATTTCTTTTGTCCTCAATGATAAATTCTACAGGCTTTAATATTCCACTTTTAAATGACAATGGATATTTTGTATTTTATGTTCAGTCATATATTTCTCAACAGGGGCCTGGAATAGGAGCACTTGAATCAATTAAAAATAGTGTAAAGATTATTAGTGAAAAAGAGTCTGCAATTGATACTTTAAAGCTTGGTTTGATAGGTCACTCTTTCGGAGGATACAAAGCCAGTTTTATCGCTACTCAAACAAATATGTTCTCAGCCATTATCAGTGGAGGAGCACCTCATGATGTAATTGGTGGTACAATGTATCGGTATAATACCTACAGAAATAAACTTGATTGGTTTATGGTAGAGAGTGGACAACTGGGATTTAAACAGAGTTATGCAGAGAATCCTGAAAAGTATTTAGTTAACTCTCCTCTATTATATGCTCATAAAGTAAGAACACCTATTCTTTTATGGACAGGACTAAAAGATGAAAATGCACATTGGGAAAACACTCGTAAAATGTATGTTGCTTTAAAAAGGTATAAAGTACCAACGATTGCTCTATTTTACAAAAATGTTGAACATGACGTTATGCCTAATCAGAAAGTTGAAAACAAAGACCTAACACTTAGAGTGATGGATTGGTTTGAGTATTTCTTAAAAGATAATAAAAGTATTCAGTGGATTAATAAAGGAATTGATTATGATAATTACTCATGGAATCAATTAGATACTTTTTAATAAGAGAATAAAACAAGGGGACGATGTCCCCTTGCTCTGTAATCAGTAAAATTACATGATTAAACGAAGAGGTTTATATTCTGCAACAGAAGAATCCCATCCATAGATTTGGTGAGTCTCTGAGTTAATATCTTCTTCGTACAAAGGGCCAAATCCTTCAAATGAACAATCTCTCTTTACTATTTGCGTTGCTTTTTTAAATACAGCTCCGTCTAAATAATATAGATCCCCTCCATAAGGAGTTACAGTCTCTTCTGATATTTCAATTTTATTATCAGCTTTATTACTAGCATTCATTGTGAATGCACCTAAACTTAGCATTGCAACAACAGCAAATGGCATAAGTAGGTTTTTTATCAAATGTTTCATAATGTTATTGTTTTTAAAATTATATAACAAACCTCGTGTCTGTTATAAAAATGGTCGTCTTTTAAAGTTAATCAATGTGTTTTATTTACCATAGTCGATTTATGTAGCTACCCTAAATCGAACTTTTCTATTACTACTATACGTGTACAAAGTATAGTATTACAGCTCCAACTAAAAAAATATAATCATGAAAAAAAATTTATGAGATAAACTTACAACTCTTTATTATTCAAAACAATACGTGTTTTTACGGTATTTTATCATAATATCCGCATACTGTTAAAAGAACTTTTGAGACACAATAGTTTATAGGTTTATTTTTATTAATAATTGCACAAAGTTAGGCAATGCCTAGCGGTTCGCTAACAAGAAATTCCCCCATAAATGCTTGACTAAAGTCTTCGCTTTATTGCGTTGCTTCTTGCGCTCGCTAAGCCATTACCAATTGTGGCTCCATAATTAATTTAAAAATTTAATATTATGGAAACTACAGTTTTAAACGAAGAATGGCTTATTGCCTCAGAAGTAGAATTAATTTACAAATCAAAGGTAAAGGCTTCACAGAGACCTCAGATTACATCTTCTTACAGTGCCTATCAAATAGCCTTAAAGGCTTGGGATAGTAATAAGATTGAATTATTAGAACAGTTTAAGGTACTTATGCTTTC
>JBOFGJ010000328.1:0-1372 GCA_051649065.1 Flavobacterium sp.
AAAAAAAGAGAACCTCCGTAGAGATTCTCTTTATAGATATAAGATAATAATCGATATTATTTACGATTCACAACTGCTACAAGTAACTAAGTTAGTCACCATTTCTTTAGATACACTTTGACTGCGTTGGTAGTAAAGAGTTTTAACTCCTAATTTCCACGCTTCGATAAGAAGATTATTTACTTCTTTGATAGGAAGTGCAGAAGGGATGTTAAGGTTTAAACTTTGTGCTTGGTCAACATATTTTTGTCTAACAGCTGCTTGTTGTACAATCTCTAGTTGACTAATCTCTTTAAATGTTTTGAATACTGCTTTTTCTTCTTCAGTTAATCCTTCTATTGTTTGGACACTACCACCGTTTAGCATAATAGTTCTCCATGTCTCTTCATTATCTAGGCCTTTTTGTTCTAGAAGTTGTATTAGATATTTGTTTTTACGCATGAAGTTCCCTTTAGATAATCCAGCTTTATAGTAGTTGCTACTAAATGGCTCGATACCTGGAGATGTCTGTCCTAAGATAGCTGATGAAGATGTAGTAGGAGCAATAGCCATCGTAGTGGTATTACGTCTTCCATATCCTTTCAGGATCTCTGGTTCACCATAGATACGCGCTAACTCTTGAGAAGCTTTATCTGCTTTAGTACTTATGTTTTGGAATATCTGATTAGTAAGCATTTTAGCTTGTAACCCTTCGAATGGAATCATATTCTTCTGTAAGTATGAGTGCCATCCTAATACTCCTAATCCAAGCGCTCTATGACGTTTAGCAAAGCGATTAGCAGCAGCTAAGTAATAGTTTCCTTCTGTTTTCTCGATAAACTCTTGTAATACTGCATCAAGGAAGAAAATAGCTAACTTCACTGCTTCTGTATCTTTCCACTCATCATATAGCTCTAAGTTCATAGATGATAAACAACAGATGAATGATTCATCATCAGATGAAGGTAGCATAATCTCAGAACATAAGTTACTTGCGTTCACACGCATATTAAGGTCTTTATATACTTGAGGTTTATTGCTATTCACGTTATCTGAGAAGAATAAATAAGGCATTCCTTTCTGTTGGCGGCTTTCTAATACTTTAGCCCATAACTGTCTTTTATCTCTGTCTCCGTCAATCATCTCTTGCATCCAGTAGTCTGGAATACACACACCGTAGAACAAGTTTTGAATAGGATTACCAATGTTTTTTATGTTTAAGAACTCTTCACAATCTGGGTGATCTATATCTAGGTATGCTGCGAAAGCACCTCTACGTACACCACCTTGAGAAATAGTATCCATAGCTGTATCGAACAACTTCATAAAACTTACAGCACCACTACTCTTACCATTATCTGTTACAGCACTTCCTCTCTCACGAAGAGCCCCA
>JBOFGJ010000329.1:0-8922 GCA_051649065.1 Flavobacterium sp.
AGAATATAAAGCTTCAGTGACATTAGCAGGTGATAACTATGTAACGAGTACACGCTCTAACCTACTTGTTATTCTACCTGCTGATATAAGTAAACTAGTTGAACTAAGGAATCAATCCTTTAAATATGATGGCAAAGAAAAGTCTTTAACCATAAAAGGAAATGTACCTACAGGAGTGTCTTTAGAATATGAGAACAACACGCATACTGAACTAGGCCATTATACAGTGAAAGCTACTTTAGATGGTAGTGCTAACTACACACCAATGCCATATGTGATGACGGCTACTCTATTTATCACACAAGAAGAAACTGAACTTCCAAGTTTAGATAAAGTAATATTTAGAAATAGAACAGAAACGTATAATGGCAATTCGTTTAAGTTAGAAGCAACGAACTTACCAAAAGGTGTCAATGTAGAATATGATCGTAACTATTATGATAATGCAGGTGAATACAATGTCACTGCTACATTCTTCTATAAAACAATTCTATTAGGTAAGAAAACTGCTACACTAATAATCGAAAAAGCTAAACTAACGAATATTACGTTTAACCGTAAAACAGTAGACTATAACGGTAAGCCACAGCATATCTTAATTAGTGGTAAACTACCTAAAGGGGTGTCTGTGACATATGAAAATAATGTGCATACTGACGCAGGGGTTTATAAAGCTTCTGCTACACTAGAAGGCAAAAATTATGTCACTAGTAAACGTACAAGTACCTTTACTATTAGCCCTCTTCATATCTCCAAATTTATATCATTCGCGGACAGGGCTTATGTATATGATGGTCAGTCAAAAACGATCACACTAATGGGTAACCTTCCTAGCGGACTTAACGTTGTATATGAAAATAATGTACATACTGAGATTGGGGTATACCGAGTAAAAGCTACCATAAGTGGCAATCCTAATTATACACCTATGCCTTATATAATAGTAGCTACATTAGTAATCAGAAATGATAAAGAAAGAGCTGATATCAAACAGATTTCTATTAACGAACAAGTGTATAATATGCCTAATAATAAGATAACATATTTCTTACCTTGTGGTAAAGACACTGTTCTAATAGATATAAGCGAACTAAGTGAAGGAGCATTTGTTGCCAATAATATAAAATACGAACATAAAATGCACTACTCAGGTACGATTACTATTCCTATAGTTGTCAAATCACAGACCCAAACACTAACTCGTAACTATACAATAGAATTAGTCAAACCAGTTCCTTTTGAGAAAGTCGCCATAAGAGGTGCATATAATTCTTATGAAGTTAATCTGACTTCCTCTACTAATGGTGGATATAACTATACAGCATTCGCTTGGTACAGAAATAATGTATTAATGAGTAATAATAGGTACTTCCTAGCTGGAGCAAATGGAAATAACACAGACAATGCTAATGCAGTGTATCAGTTAATATTGACAACGGATAAAGGAGAGACAATCTACTCTTGCCCTACGACGATAGAGATACTAAACACCAATAAAATCAAGCTGTATCCTAACCCTATTAAAGCAACGGAGGAACTAAATATTGTCTTCGATTTTGATAGTAATTCATTTACACAAGCAACTATAGAGATATACTCTATACTAGGTCAGAAAGTACTTGAAGCTGAGTTATCAAATAGAGAAAACAGTATTCACCTACCAACAGGTATACAAGTAGGTAAATATATCGTTGTCATAAATATCAATGGTCAAAAGAAAATAATCAATTTCATAGTTAAATAACTATTTCTAATTTTTTTATCCTAAGGACTGTTCTCTTCTTTGAGAGCAGTTCTTTTTTTAATTATATGGGTACAAGGTCTCACTCCTAACCTTGTCATCTCTACGTAAATCTAATTTCTAAAGTACCACTCCATCCAATCTTTTGAAAACTTTAGATCTAAAATCAACAACTTACTTTTTTTAAAACTCCTCCAATTACTCTATAATCACTTCCCTTTTAACCCCTTTATACATTGTTTTTTTTCTAATTGTCCTGAATTTGTGGGTTTAAGATGTAAAATCAGAAAAAAACCTATTGCTTTTTCTATGACACAAAAACATATTAAACTAATAATGAACACATTAACACTTACCACTTGCTCTTTCTTTTATTCAGACACCTATCTCAATCCCAACAGGAGTCAGTACTAATGCAAAGTTGCTCTACAATTGCTCGAGTATTAGCCGTAAATAGTCGCTCAGGGAAAAGATATTCGAAGAATGCTTCTCATATTGATAGGTAACTTACGATTAGCTTAGCGTTTAGATTAAGATATGTTAAACTCTAGTTAGCTTCAGATAAACAGCTACTAATATTTTTTGTTTCAAAAGAAAAAACAAGGTTCTTTATCAAAGCAAAACAATCCAAAAAATAAATACAATGTAGTGTATCAAAAA
The DNA here is from genome assembly GCA_051649065.1 of Flavobacterium sp. Lineage (GTDB taxonomy): Bacteria > Bacteroidota > Bacteroidia > Flavobacteriales > Flavobacteriaceae > Flavobacterium. The sequence continues at coordinate 2,402 of JBOFGJ010000329.1, forward strand.
CATTGAATAGTTCATAAACTATCACAATGTTATATAACATCACCAAAAAACAAGGTTCAATTGTTAGAAAGATCTATAGAACCAATACTATAGACAAACTTTAACTATTCACTATTCTTAGAGGTAGATTATTTATAAATAAGCGGGGACCTATATCTATAATAATTATTTATATTTGTAGCGAGTTATAACAATATGTATTAAAAAGAAATAGAATGAATACAGACGAAAAGTTTCACGACGAAATGGGAGACAACCACATCGCATCTAGTGATGCTACTCCACTTAGAAGTGACGCATTTGACCTTACAGATGACCAAAAAATAGAATCAATAAAGAAAGATGTAGAAAGCATTTTAAACACTCTAGGATTAGATCTTACAGATGACAGTCTTAAGGGAACACCTAATCGTGTAGCTAAGATGTTCGTAAAAGAAATGTTCGGTGGGCTTAACCCTGCTAAGAAACCGAGTGCTTCTACATTTGATAATAAATATAAGTACAACGAGATGTTAGTAGAAAAAAACATTGTTGTTTATTCTACTTGTGAACACCATTTACTACCTATCGTAGGGAGAGCTCACGTAGCTTATATCTCTAATGGTACTGTAGTAGGTCTTTCTAAAATGAACCGTATTGTTGATTTTTATGCAAAGAGACCTCAAGTACAGGAGCGTTTAACAATCCAAATAGTAAATGAGTTAAAACGTGTATTAAATACAGAAGACGTAGCGTGTATCATTGATGCCAAGCACTTATGTGTAAACTCTAGAGGTATCCGCGATATCGAGAGTAGCACTGTAACTGCTGAGTTCGGTGGAAAATTCCAAGACGAGAATGTTCGCAAAGAATTTTTAAACTACATCCAATTAGAAACTAAGTTCTAATCACTATAAATTAAACTATGTTATATCAAGAACAACAACTAAAAATGTACAACTCCATCACAGGAGAAAAAGAAGTTTTCAAACCTATCCACGAGGGTAAAGTAGGTATGTACGTATGTGGACCAACGGTCTACAGCTATGTACACCTTGGGAACTGCCGTACTTTTATATCTTTTGACTTGGTATATCGCTATTTAAAACACTTAGGTTACTCAGTGCGTTATGTACGTAATATTACTGACGTAGGACATATGGTAGATGATGCTGACGAAGGAGAAGATAAAATCGCTAAGAGAGCACGCATTGAACAAATAGAACCAATGGAAATTGTTCAGAAATATACACTGAACTTCCACAATATTCTAAAACAGTTTAATAACCTACCTCCTAGTATCGAACCTACAGCAACAGGGCATATTATCGAGCAAATAGAGATTATTCAATCTATTATTGCTAATGGTTTTGCTTATGAAGTAAATGGTTCAGTGTACTTCGATGTTGAGAAATACAATAAGTCTCACCAGTATGGTATTTTAAGTGGGCGTAAGATAGAAGATATGATTTCTAATACTCGTGAATTAGATGGTCAATCTGACAAACGCAGTCCATTAGACTTCGCTTTATGGAAAAATGCAGAGCCTCAGCACATCATGAGATGGCCTTCTCCTTGGGGAGATGGATTCCCTGGATGGCACTTAGAGTGTACTGCAATGAGTACTAAATATCTAGGTAAACACTTCGATATACACGGGGGTGGAATGGATTTAAAATTCCCTCACCACGAATGTGAAATAGCACAAAATGAAGCTTCTACAGGTAACACACCTGTGAACTATTGGATGCATGCGAATATGCTTACGTTAAATGGTAAGAAAATGGCTAAGTCAACAGGTAACAATATTTTACCTGAAGAATTATTCTCAGGAGAGAATACGATTCTTAGTAAGGGATTTGCCCCTGCAGTAGCTCGTTTCTTTATCTTACAAGCACATTATAGAAGTATCTTAGACTTCTCTGACGACGCGATAATAGCTTCAGAAAGAGGATATCAAAGATTAATGGAAGCCATTAAATCTCTAAAAGATTTAAAAACTTCAAGTAACTCTTCTGTTGATGTTGCAAAGTGGAAACAATCGTGCTATGATGCAATGAATGATGACTTTAACAGTCCTATCTTAATTGCTAATATCTTTGAAGCTATTAAGTTTATTAATCTTATTAAAGAAGATAAAGAAACAATAACAGCATCAGATTTAGAGGACTTGACTACTAGCTTACATGCATTCGTATTTGATGTATTAGGTCTTGAAGATAGCGAAGGTACTAGTGCTAATAACGAAAAACTAGAAGGCGTAGTGAATATGCTTATCGGTATGCGTAATGAGGCTAGAGCGAATAAAGACTTCGCAATGTCAGATCACATCAGAGATGAATTAGCTAGAATCGGCATTCAATTAAAAGATGGTAAAGAAGGTACTTCCTTCTCACTATAATATATAAAAAGCTATAAGTTATCTTATAGCTTTTTCTCATTTGATCAATTATGATAAAGAAAATATTAATCTTCCCATTTATTCTACTTGTACGATTTTATCAAGTAGCTATCTCTCCTTTCTTTCCACCAGCGTGTAGATATAGTCCTACGTGCTCACAGTACACATTAGATGCATTGAGAAAGCATGGCTTGTTTAAAGGAGGTTGGATGGCAATAAAGCGCATAGCAAGTTGTGGCCCTTGGGGTGGTAAAGGATATGATCCTGTGCCATAGAAAACTGATACCAAGAAATTACAAACACATTGTTTAATTCTAGTTGTTGATTACCCAACTAATCAGTAATTACTATTTCACGGATAAAGATTATTTCTTACATTTATCATCTAACAGTATAGAAACACTATGATACATTCATTACATATGGTATGGAACCCATCAGAGGGGCTTGATTTAGGATTTATAAAACTAAGATACTACAGTCTTATGTTTGTTATTGCATTCGGCTTAGGATGGTACTTAATGAAAAAGATTTATGACCGAGAAGGAGAAAGTGTTGAGAAACTTGATAAATTATTTATTTATACTGTATTAGCTACTTTAGTAGGAGCTCGTCTGGGGCATGTATTTTTCTACGATTGGGCATATTATAAAGATCATATCTTTGAGATTATATCACCTGTTCGTTTTACCCCTAAGTTTGAAATCGTTGGATTTAGTGGTTTAGCAAGTCATGGAGCAGCTATAGCTATCATCGCTACTATGTATTTTTATAGTAAAAAGATTATTCAAAAGCCAATATTGTGGATATTAGATAGAATCGCTATTCCTGTAGCTATCGGTGGGATGTTCGTACGATTAGGTAACTTCTTTAACTCAGAAATTATCGGACACGAGACAGCTAGTGCTTTAGGAATACGTTTTTTAAGAGATAAGTTCACTCCTAGAGAAGCAATGCAAATTACTGGTCTAAATGACTATAATCAGGCATATGAAGCTATACAAACTAATCCTCAATTTACTGAAGCATTAAATCTAGTAGTAGCCAAACATCCTACTCAACTATATGAAGCATTTGGTTATCTATTAGTATTCGCTGTAGTCTATTATATGTATTGGAAAACAGATGCTCGTAAAAACTTAGGGTATATCTTCGGAGTATTTCTAGTTCTTTTATGGGTAGTGAGATTCGTAGTAGAATATATGAAAGAAAGTCAAGGTGGTTTTGAAGATCAACTAGGTAATGTATTATCAACGGGTCAATGGTTAAGTATTCCTTTTATCTTAGTAGGTATATACTTATGGGGAACTGCAAAAAAAAGAAAATACGAGTAGTAACACTCAAGATTATACAAAAAGAGCTAGTCAATATTGATTAGCTCTTTTTGTATAACTACTTTGTGTTGATGTATCTAGCATTTACTCAAGATCAAATCTCGCGTTTAAAAGTATAATAGAATCCATAAGTAGATCCATTAAAACTCCTTGAGGTCATTGATACTAGTTCCCATCCCTGTTGACCAAGTTCGTTTAAATTCTTATCCATTTCCTTTAAGTCCACCTTCGGACTCCAAGTTCCCTTAGGATTAATCTCAATAGTTTTGTATTCAAATCGCTTCATAATTATATGATTAAGTTATCCCTAAGATAAACTTTTCTCATTATAAAACATTACATTCTTAAATAATTCCAAGGTGTCTTAACAGCTGTAGAGTTAACCTTAGATAATAATCTATGGAACTCTACAAAATTTCTATTCCATAAACGTACATTATGTGTAAACTTAAATTCCACTAGCTCTTCTTTCTCTAAAACGACTATACTCCATACAGTAGCATTACTAATCTTAGCATTGGTACGCTTTAATTCAACTATACTACTTAAAGAATATATGATATTCCTATGTTCAAGACTCACAACACATAATCCTTTCTCACTAAAAAACAAATCAACATCACTAACCCTACTAATAAAAATATTTGATTTAGAAGAAATCTTCTTAAAAGCCTCTAACACTGAATTACCATCCACATTTCTGACTTCTATCTCTATAATTTGATTCTTTGTTTCTAGTTTTAGACTGAAACTAATTAGTAAATAAAGAAACACAAAACCTATTATGCCCCCAACTACTTTACCCACTCCTTCTGCTATTAAAGATTCTTCTGCTAATAAATCTAGTAATAATATAATTACCATCACAGAAAGTACTAACCAAACTAACTGACTTTTTTTCATAGCTAATCTCTACTTCATTAAGGCAGTTTTAAAAGCACGTAGATTCTCTAAGTTCTTACTTCTATCAAAAACAGCAAAACTAATATGTTTAAACGCTTTAGCATACTTCCCTCCTTCTCCTAAATAATGAGCAAAATAATGAGCTACATCATTAGGGTCATTCCTAAACACGCCACATCCCCAAGCTCCTAACACCACATGATCTACTTTATGTAATACTAGAGTAGCAAAGATTTTATCTAGGCGATTTAACATTACTTCTTTAGCTTTTTTAATCTCCTCTGGTTTATTGTTCTGTATCATTGCCCCAATATTTACAGCGGGGCTTGTGATAATATCCATGGTGTATGGCTGAACTAGCAACTCATCACTATCGTCTTTAAAAAAGAGAACTGAAGGGCTATAGATCATACAATCTGAGTACAAATAACTAGATTGAGAACGGTTATACTCATACATATCTTTCATATACTTCATCAATGTAGGGTACAATGTAGATGCCCTAGACAGGCATTCTTCTTGAGCTTGTGCTCCACCTAAAAAACCTCCTCCTGGATTCTTAGCTGATGCAAAGTTTAGACAGGCTACTTTGGCATCTAGTTTAGTTAATTGCTCTCCTATTTCCATTGAAGTAGCATTAACCACTTCTATAGTTGTCTCAAATACGCGTTCAGAGAGAGTATCATTTATTTGTGATTCTAACTTCTCAAAAGAATATTCTCCATAAAAGACAGCCTCTTCAACAGATTTCTTGACTTCTGAAGCAATACTTACTTTATTAGCATTTATGGTATAAAAACCTTCTTCTATGATAGCTAAAGTTTCTTTAGCACTCTCTACTCGTTGATTCCTAATATTTGACATTAGTTTCCTTTTCATTACATTTTACAATATAAAATTACTACTTTTCTCAAAGTAAATAACATAATACGATGCAAACTAAATATACCACCCAAGATAGAGGTAATAAACAAAGCTATCAACAATACTTAGAAGCAATGGATGCAATCGCTATTGAGAAAGTAGCATCGGCTAGTGTATTCTTTGAACCCAAAGAAGATAACATCCTTGTAGATGTAGGGATGGCATCAGGGACAAGCACAGCTATATTAGCACAATTATTCCCTAATCTTCAAATAATTGGCGTAGATATCAACCCTAAAATGGTAGAGATAGCTAAAGATACATATAAATCACCTAAGCTATCATTTAGAGAAGATGATGGAGAGAAATTATTGTCTTTTGAAGAGAATACTGTTAGTGGCTTCTTTAATTGTTCTGCCATTCATCATATCACATCGTATAATGACTATGATAACAATAGAGCTTTAAACACTCTAAAAAGACAAGTAGAGTTACTGAAAGAGAATGGTGTACTTGTGATTCGCGATTTCGTGAAAGTGGAAGAACAAGAAGTTATTTTAGAATTATCAACTAATGACAAAGACAGTAAAACGAATGATGCAGACTTATTTATTCAGTTTAGTCAGACAGCTCGTTCACTAGCTTTTGAAAGAGGTTTCCCTATAGAAGAGTTACCTTCATTAGCTATCCATACAAGAAGATTTCAAGCATTTTATACAGATGTTGTAGAATTTATCCGTCGTAAAGATTATTATGCAAATTGGGATATTGAGTTACAAGAAGAATATGGCTATTTCACACAGAGAGAATTTGAGAGTGTCTTTAAAGAATTAGGATTGCGTATCATTCTATCTACACCAATATACAATCAATGGATCATAGATAATCGCTATAAAAACCAATTCAAGATATTTAACCTACAAGGAGAAGAAATAGGCTTCCCTCCTACTAATTATCTAATCGCAGGAGAGAAAGTAACAGGCGCTAAAGAGTTGCAACTAACTAGACATTTGCCACAGAATGAAAGCCCTTATTTAATC
>JBOFGJ010000330.1:0-1734 GCA_051649065.1 Flavobacterium sp.
TTATCAAAGTTGATTCTAGTAACAGATGATATCATAAATAACCCTACTACAATCAATGCTGGTGCTGTAGCTGCTGCTGGTATAATCAAAAAGACAGGCCCTAAGAATAGTGCTAATCCAAACATCAAGGCAACACTTACAGCCGTTAACCCTGTACGTCCTCCAGAAGCAACTCCAGAAGCACTCTCTACATAAGATGTAACAGAACTAGTTCCTAATATAGATCCTACAGTAGTCCCCATAGCATCTGTGAATAAGGCTTTTTTCATTTGTGGGAAGTTGCCATCTTTATCTGCTAAATTCGTTTTAGAAATAACACCTATCAGCGTACCTACTGTATCAAATAAGTTGACAAACAAGAAAGTAAATACTACGACTACCATATCTATAGAAAGGATTTGATTCCATCCTTCTGCTGTAAACATTGGCTTAATCGCTTCTCCAAAGATAGGTTCGATAGAGGGTGGTAAAGCTACAATACTCGTAGGTAAGGCTACATCACCTAAAATTAATCCAAATATCGTAGCACTCAGGATACCAAATAAGATAGCTCCATTCACATTGCGTATTAACAAAATACCAGTCACCACAAGACCTATTAAAGTCATCCATACAGTATGCTGCCCGAAATCTCCTAGGCGTACTAAAGTATTAGGATCTGAGACTACCACTCCTGCACTCTTCAGTCCGATAAGTGTAATGAACAGTCCTATCCCTGCAGGTATCGCTTCTTTCAATACTTTAGGGATACTTCTGACAATCAACTCACGTACATTAAAGAACGTCAATAGTAAGAAGATAATTCCCTCTATAAATACAGCAGTCAATGCGAACTGCCATGTATATCCTAAAGTCAATACTACCGAATAAGCAAAGAAACTATTTAACCCCATCCCTGGAGCTTGTGCGATAGGCAACTTGGCATAAAAGCCCATAAGTAAAGTCGCTACGATCGTAGCTAAGGCAGTTGTAGTAAATAACGCTTCTCTATCCATACCTGCATCTGCAAGTATATTAGGATTCACTACCAAGATATAAGACATGGTAAGAAACGTAATGATACCCGCTATGAACTCACGTTTAATAGTAGTACCATTGCTACTCAACTGAAAGTAGCGTTCAAGAAAATTCTTCATTGTGTTGTTGTTGCTTTAAAGCACGCAAAAATAAGAAGTTTTTAGTTAATAATACTACTCGTTCTAGCGATATATAAAAGACAGTTTATACAAAAAAAACAATACTAACACGACTATACATCTCTTTACAATAACCAAATATCTAAACAATAAGATTGATTATTTATCAGTTTAATTGGATTTTACACAACCTTTTTGTTTAATTTTGTTATACTCTTTAATCTCAATAGATAGAGTATAATTTTCATTAACTTGAAATACTTTAAATCATGAAACAAATCATTTCTGCTATTGCTTTAGCTTTATTAGTAAGCTTTAGTGCATCTGCTCAAGACGCAAAAGGAAAAACAAAAGAACAAATCGAAGCGTGTAAAAAGGCTTGCGAAAAAGCGGGTAAAAAATGTACTGCTGACGCTAAAACAGATTGCATTAAAGAATGTAATGAAAGCAAAGTTTGCCACGACACTACTTCTAAAGACAAAAAACAAGATAACAAAGGAGCTTGTTGCTCTCAAACTGGTGATAAGAAAAAGTCGAAATAATCAAGACACAAAAAAAGAGAACCTAGGTTCTCTTTTTTTGTTTACCTCTTATATTT
>JBOFGJ010000331.1:0-1874 GCA_051649065.1 Flavobacterium sp.
TATATCTCATGAGTTGCGCACTCCATTAGCAGCAGTAATAGCAGAGTTAGAACTATCACTAGCGAAAGAACAAGATAAAGAGAAATATGTAAAGACTATAGAGAATGCCTTAGGAGATGCTAAGAGATTGGTTCGACTATCTAATAGCTTACTAGACTTCGCTAAGGCTAGTTATGACCCTACAGAGATTGTCTTTAAGCCAACTAGAGTAGATGAGGTAGTATTAGACGCTTGTCAGAAGATACAGAAAGCTAATGCTGGATATACATTCGGGTTTATGATAGATGAACGTATAGACAGTGAAGAGTTGGTCACAGTACATGCTAATCCTTATCTATTAGAAGTAGCTATCGCTAATCTATTAGAGAATGCGTGTAAATATTCAGATAACCATCACGGGACTGTTAGTATCTCTAACCATCATGGAGCTGTGATTATTGAGATTACAGACCAGGGGTTAGGGATGAGTGCAGAGGACTTAGACGGCATCTTTAAGCCGTTTTTTAGAGGTGAGAATGGTAAGCATTTTGATGGCAACGGTATTGGTTTATCACTGACTAAGAAAGTTATTGATTTACACAAAGGAACTATTACAGTCCAATCTGAAGTAAATAAAGGAACTACATTTACTATTAGGTTAGAATAGAGTATGTAAGACGTATTATGTATTTAATTATACTGCTGAGTTATTTATAAATAATTATATTTTGTTTTTTTTATTTAAAATCATATATTGCTTGTAATTAAACAATTAACTATTTTTAAATCATGAAAAAATTATTAATTCTAGGTGTGGTTTTTACCGCTTTTATTGGGGGGGTTAATGCCTCAACTTTAGAGAATGAAGCTAGTTTTACGAAAGTAGAAGCTTCTTTCTTGGTTCAAAACAACTATATTGTTGTAGTTGTTGTTAAGACATCTAATGGTTCTATTATTGAAATTAATGGAGAAGAATGTGCGAGACGTTATGTTCAAAATAATGGAGGAGAAATTATTGGATATAAAAGTGTTCCTGCTTCTGGACCAACTCCATTCAGATGTGCTGATTTACCAGGAAGTGATGGAGAATATCCTAATGTTATAAATCCAGGTTCTGGTGGCGGAGGCGGCGGAAGCACTGGTGGTGGCGGTGGAGGAAAACACAAGTTTAAGCGTTATAATCCAGACGAAGATGTGTTTAATTAATATAGAATCATATCTAAGTATCTTATAAGAAATATTAAAAAGGAAGTTACTCAATTAAGTAGCTTTCTTTTTTGTTTGGATATATCTGAATTGTTTTTAGTAAGTCATTCTTTAGAGTAAGTACTTTGATGATATTAGATTCTTGATATGTACAATGTAACTGTGTTTACTATCACTTTATAGTAATGCATTGATTATATAGAGAAGCACTCCATTATGGGGTGCTTTTTTTGTTTTGGCTGTTTACTCTGGGTATACCTTAAAGTAGGTGACATAGATGATAATCTATCTCTACATTGGTATACACCCTCTATATCATATAAAAGCAGAATGTTTCTCATTCGTAATTTATATTCCTTGATTATTTTGCTCTCATTTGGTCTTTTTGGCTTCACATGGTTTTTTTGACCTAATTTGAAAGAAGGTTTTTGTTTTAATTGATTGAATATCAGTTTTTAATGAAATTTTATTTTTGATTTGTTTGGATAGTGTTCGGTAATTTCCTGTGTTTACTTGGGATAAAAGGCTGTTTTCAAAACAGTACTAAACTCGTACCCAAACGATCTCCTATAGAAGTAGGGTGAGAGAATGAAATCTTTTATGATTGGGAAGTTAGATAGTAGCTAAGTTATAGAATATTTTTTCGTGTTAGGTGATGATTATATCGTTTTTGGAACACTATATGTGAC
>JBOFGJ010000332.1:0-2299 GCA_051649065.1 Flavobacterium sp.
TATTCATACTTATTAAAGGGTAATTACGCTCTTCTTACGTTTATTGTGTTTAACTCCGTTTAGGAAGTAATCGTATAAACGAGATTCTATTCTGCTAAATAGTCATGATATAAAGAGAGGATGAATAGCGGGCTATTCACATCGAATTATAGAAATGAATATGACGCAGAATAGGATTGTAGTATACGATTGGTGACTAATCGGAGTGTATCCTTTTTTCTTCTTCTACTTCGAAAACTACTACGTCATTCACTTGAACCCAGATTAAGTATTAGCCAAATACTGCAAAGTAATTCTACTTCAGACCTATTTTGTATAATTACTTTTCGTTTATATGTCTATCGCTGATTCTAGGTTAACCCCATGAACTATTCTTCTGGTTTTATTCCAAAAAAAAAAGGCCGAATATAAATATTCGACCTTTTTATTTTTTATAAGTAGGAACATAACAATATTCATACTTATTAAAGGGTAATTACGCTCTTCTTACGTTTACTGCGTTGATTCCTTTTTTACCTTCTTCGATTTCGAAAACTACTACGTCATTCTCTTGAATTCTTTCGTTTAAGTTTGAAACGTGTACGAAGATGTCTTGTCCACCATTAGATGGAGTAATGAAACCAAACCCTTTAGTTTCGTTGAAGAATTTTACTGTTCCTTCTTGCATAATATTAAGTATTTAAATTTTATTTACTTCAATGGCACTTAGGCCTCTTGGAGTTCTTTCTTTTCTAAAGGTAACTTTGTCACCTTGTTGTAATGGCTGATTTGACTGACTGCTGTGTACGAAGATGTTTTCTTTCGAATTATCTTCTGTTATAAACCCAAAGCCTTTGTCACTAAAATAAGTCACTACACCAGTCGATTCTAAATCTGGTGCTGAAGCTGCTGCTAAGCGCTCTTCAAGTTCTCTTTTAGCGGCTTCGATGTCTTGCTCTCCAGGTGGAATATGTGTAAGATTACCGTTGTAATCTACATACACTAACATATCTTCAAGGTCTTTTCCTTTGTTGTTGTTAGTTTTACGTTCCTCTTTCTTTAATGCTTTCTCTTGTCTTTTCTGTGCTTTCTTTTTATTGTTTTCTTTTTTTGAAAAAGAATCAGCCATATTTATGATGTTTTAGGTTAATACTGTTTAATTTGTTCTAGAGTATCTTACTACTCTTGAACGTGGTTTTTAACATGCATTCTTATTCCTGTAAATCTTTCAATTGCTTGAAATTCTTTCTTTTCTTCAGGAGTACAGAAGCACATTGCTACACCTTTTAATCCAGCTCTACCCGTTCTACCAATGCGATGTACATAAGTCTCAGGTTTATCTGGTATGTCATAATTAATAACATAAGGTAGTTTGCTTATATCGATTCCTCTTGCTGCTATATCAGTAGCGATTAGAATATTGATTTTATTACTTTTAAAATCTTCAAGTGCTTTTACACGAGCACTTTGAGATTTGTTTCCATGAATAGCCATAGCTACCATGTTTACCTTTTGTAAGTACTTTACTAGGTTATTAGCCTCATACTTTGTTCTTGTGAAGACTAAAGTAGACTCTGCATTATCTTTTAACACAGCGTGTAGTAAAGCTCTTTTATCCTTTTTCTCAGCGAAGTAAACCTCTTGTTGTATTGTCTCAGCTGTAATTACTTCAGCAGCGACTTCTACTTTTGCAGGATTGTTTACTATCGTTCTAGCGAATTTCTCTATGTCTTTAGGCATTGTAGCCGAGAAGAATAATGATTGTCGCTTAGCAGGTATATGAGTAAGGATTTTTTTTAGATCGTGTATGAATCCCATATCAAGCATTTGATCCGCTTCATCTAATACTAGGATCTCTAGGTTAGATAATTTTACTATTTTCTGATTGATTAAGTCTAATAAACGACCAGGAGTAGCTACTACGATATCAGTGCGTTGTTTTAATGCTCTAATTTGAGGAGGTAGTGGAACACCACCAAATAAAGTTAAAGTATTAAGGGGTAATTCAGTACTATAGTCTAGGAAGCTGTCTTTTACTTGTATTGCTAATTCACGAGTTGGAACTAGAATTAAAGCTCTGATAGCTTTATGAGTAGTCTTGTTTTTGTGTAATCTCTCTAGGATAGGAATAGCAAATGCAGCAGTCTTACCAGTACCAGTTTGAGCAGTACCTATAACGTCCTTACCTTCAAGTATAACTGGAATTGCTTTTTGTTGTATTTCAGTAGCTTGAGTATATCCTATCTTGGTTAGAGCTGTTTGTATTTCAGGTGTTAATGCTAAGTCTTTAAAATTCATTTGTTATGCCTATTCTTATTCT
>JBOFGJ010000333.1:0-1399 GCA_051649065.1 Flavobacterium sp.
CTTAGCGACTCAACAATAGAACTATTTTCATTCAGCTCCTCAACACTTTTCCAGTATTTTTTGTTTGATGCCATTGTATATATATATTAGCTTCTTATTCTTAAATTATTAATAGTGACATTTACCACATTCTAAACCACCCATTTGAGCTACAGTCAATTTCTCAACTCCGTATTTCTCTGATAATTCTTTGTGAATCTTAGCGTAATACTCATTGCTCTCTAACTTAACATCAGTTTTTCTGTGACAATCGATACACCATCCCATTGTCAATGGAGAGTGTTGTCTCATAATTTCCATTTCTTCAACTGGTCCGTGACAAGTTTGACATTCTAAACCAGCAACGTTAACGTGTTGAGAGTGGTTATAGTATGCAAAGTCAGGTAAGTTGTGTATTCTAACCCATTTAACTGGTTTTTCCTTTCCAGTATATTTCTGAGTAGATGCATCCCATCCTACCGCTTCATATAGTTTCTGAATTTCTCCAGTGTAGAACTCAGGAGTGTATTTACCATAATCAACTCCAGCCTCACCTGTAAACTCACTAATGTTTTTATGACAGTTCATACAAACATTCAATGAAGGAATACCTGATGTCTTACTAGATCTAGCAGAAGAGTGACAGTATTTACAATCAATACCATTATCACCAGCGTGAATCTTGTGAGAGAAGTGAATTGGCTGTACTGGCTCATACCCTTGATCAACACCTACCTGCATCATCCAACCATACACGAAGTATGACCCAATTAACACAAGTACTAATGTAGACACAATCACTAAAAACTTATTTTTAACGAATGCAGCACACAAAGGAATAGTTTTGCGAACCTCAGGAGTTAATCCATTAGCCTCAACTACTTTGTTTAATACCTTCTTTACGAAGAATAACATAGTAACTAAAAGCATCAACACAATAACTAATGCTCCTAATACAATCATATTAGAAACACCATCATTATTTGATGTACCTGCCGCTCCAGCTGCTCCAGCCACAGGTGCTGGTGCCTCAGGTTTAACTTCTGACGTATAAGCTAAAATGTTATCAATATCCTCATCTGACAATGCAGGGAAGTCATTCATAACAACCTTATTCCAGTCGTTAAATAATTTAACAGCAGCAGCATCTCCAGATTTAATTAATGAAGAACTACTTTTAATCCACTTGTGTAGCCAAGCTACATCATGTCGTTCAACTACTCCACGTAGAGCTGGTCCAGTAGAATTTCCATCTAACTTGTGACATGCCGCACAGTTAGAATTAAACAATTCCTTACCTTTTGCTGCATCTTGAGCAAACGAAATTGTAGTAAACGATAGCATTAACGCTAAACAAAAGAATAAAATCTTTGAAAACGAATTATGGTTACCCACTTTTTTCATAGTTATAAAATGATTT
>JBOFGJ010000334.1:0-1184 GCA_051649065.1 Flavobacterium sp.
ACTTTGTTTAATCGAACGCAAGGATTACAGTGAGGCTAAAGTTTATTTACTTCGTGCTTTAGAGTTGTTACAAAAGGATTCTAATGTTAATAAAATACTTAGTAAAGAAAGGTTACAGCAGGCGAATTCTGCTGTGTACATTAATTTGTCCGAAGTTGCTTTTTATGTAGGGCAGTTTAAAGAGTCTTCTGACTATGCTAATGTAGCCTTGACATATGTGGATGCTAATCTCTCTCCTTTAGTGCTTAGTTATGCCTTGTCTTCTAAAGCAAGAGCTGATTTTATGTTAGAGTTGCAGCATAAGGGGACTTTCGAAGTAGGGAAGTATGCAAGAATCCTTGAAAATACATTTGATGAAGCTTTGAGTGTAAGAAATTACTATATAGCTAATTCCATCGCTATGATTGTAGCAGATATGTTTTTTGAAGCTAAGGATTTTGATAATGCATTTAGTTGGGCCGAAAAGGCATATCATATTGCATTACAATATGATATGAAACCTCTTCAGCGCGAAGCTTTAGAGTTCTTAGTGACGCATAAAGAATATGAGAATAATGAGCAAGTAAAAGAGGTTATTCGACTAACTCATATCTTAGATGAGATTGATTATACTACGCGAAATAGAATTGCTCGTATAGCGTATGAGACAGAGAAGATAGAGACAGAGAATTTAGAGTTAAAAGGGGTAATCACTATCCTGTTTATCACTAGTCTGTCTATTATTTTGGCATTGATACTAGGGGTTTATGTCTATAGACTTAAAAATAAGAACAGGGAGATAAGATTGATTAAAGGTCAGCAAGAAGCTAATGAGAGTATCTATGAGTTAATCTTAGAGAGAGGAATGATCGCTACGGAAGTCAAAACTGCTGTGCGTAATAAAATAGCACGTGATATCCACGATGGCGTGGTCAATGGGATATTCACCATCCGATTTAATCTACAACAACTGCATACAGAGAACGAATCACTTAAAAACACCTTGATTACTGAGCTTCTGCAATTAGAGAAAAGTACTAGGGATATCTCCCATTCGTTGATAGATAATGAACTGTTTAATGATACTAAATTCTTGAGTTTAGTAGAAGAATTAGTGATACTCCAAAAGAATCAGTGGAATACTAATTTTGTCTTGGAATATGAAGATGATTTAGCGTTAGATAATTTGTCGGCTATTGAGAAAG
>JBOFGJ010000335.1:0-1356 GCA_051649065.1 Flavobacterium sp.
TAGAATCGAACTAGCCATAGCTAAGACATTAGGAGCTATAGTATTATTACTCCCTTTCTTACCTTCGACAGTAAGAGGCTTCGCTTATGCTGGCTTTACGATTAATATAATTTCAGCTGCTGTAGCCCATTTGGCCATAGGTGAGCCCATTTCATCTTTAGGCTTTGTGCTATTCGCTGGTGTCCTATTAGGACTGTCTTATTGGAGTTCTCTAAAACTAGAGAATAAGTAAGAATAAAATGTAAAAAATCAGGCTAAGTAAATTGTACTTAGCCTGATTTTTACTTTTTTGTCTTGATAAAGTCTGCGCGAGCAGAGTATGTGTGAAAGTAAAAAAAAAGTCAAGGCTATAACCTAGCTAATGCCATAAGATCGCTTCGCAAGATTATTTCGATTAATTAGTTTACTTATGAAATGCTTCGTAAAGACTATTTCTATTGATTAGTTTACGTATAAAATGCTCTGAAAGAAGAAGTGTTTTATAAATTCAATGCTCTCTTAATTTATAATATAAGACTACAGTATAATGACTACTCCCGAGTTTTACTAAGTTCCCATCCTACAATCAATTGTTTTCTCTCCGGTCCCCACATATAACCACCTAGTAGCCCGGTCTGTTGTATCACACGATGACATGGTATTAGTACCGCAATAGGATTGCGACCTATAGCTGTACCTACAGCTCTACTAGCACCTGCATTACCTAAGTCATTCGCTATTTTTCCATATGTGGTTAATTCACCCATAGGAACTTGTAGCAAGGCTTCCCATACTTTCAATTGAAAGGCTGTACCCTTTAAGTGAAGTTTGATCTCACCTAAATCACCTTGTCTATTGAGTACTTCACTGACTGCTCTATGTACCTCTTTTTCTTCTTCTAATAAAGTTGCATTAGGAAAATCGTGATATACTCTGTCTAATCCTGTAGTATGTTCAGACACAAAGGCAATATGACAAACTCCCTTAGCAGTAGAAGCTACAACGACACGCCCAAATAACGTATCCCAATAACTATAAGATATCGTCAAGGCTGCACCTCCATTAGCATATTCATTAGGAGTCATCCCCTCTATAGACACAAACATATCGTGTAAACGACTACTACTGCTCAGTCCTACCTCATCTGCAAGTTCAAATAAACTACCTACTGATTTCTCTTGTAACAGATACTTGGCATAGTTAAGTGTAATATATCTCAAGAACTGCTTAGGGCTACTACCTACCCATTCTGTAAATAATCGTTGAAAGTGAAAGTCGCTTAATCCCACAGCACTAGCGATCTCTGATAGACTAGGTTGTCTGTATTGATTAGCCACGATATAGGCTATCGCTTCTCTTGCTTTTTCATATTGTCTA
>JBOFGJ010000336.1:0-2823 GCA_051649065.1 Flavobacterium sp.
AAACACACTACTTGTCAATCAATAAATAGTACCGTAATAAATCGGATTACTACCACCAATACTTAGGATACTTTCTCTTCTTGCTTATATTATTAAATAACAAGGCTATAACGGTGATAATAACAGCGCCTGTCAATACAGGGTTAATTATAAAAGACCAACTAGCGCCTCCTAATATAATAACTAAAGGATCAGCTCCAGCTGGTGGATGAGTAGTCTTAGTCACTAACATTAATCCTATCGCAACCCCTACTCCTATTGCTAGTGAGTACCACTCTGTCCCTAAAAACGTCAAACAAAGTAACCCCACTACACTTGCTAATAAATGTCCTCCTATGATATTACGAGGTTGTGCTAAAGGGCTATCAGGTACACCAAATGCCAATACACATGTCGCACCGAAAGGAGCCATTACTAAAGGCATTTCTAATTCTTTAGTCATAAAAGCTATCACACCTATCGCTAACATACCTCCTATCCCTGAGTATATAGAATGTTTGGAAGTAGCTGATTGTGGGCTAGTCTCTGTTGTTTTAAACTTTGCTATATATCGCTTCATTTAGATTAAATCTTGTTTTAGTAATTCTATTGTTCTCTTTACACATGCTGAGTTCTGATAGACTTGACTCTCTGTCAGCCCTGCCTCAAACAGCATATATAACATAAAGGCTCTGTTCTCATCTGTCACTAATGTCTTAAAATACGTTTGTAATTCTGTCTTATGCTGATGGATGACTTCATAAATTTTTCCTTTATGCTCAGGTAGCTCTGACAACATATTAAGAAATGCACAGCCCCTATATCCCTCCTTCTCATTCATCTCTATAATATAGGTAAACGCTGCTATGATACGTTCCTTAACTGTACGCATCTTTTCAACACCTGCTGTCAATCCCATAAACCAATAATCATGTCTAGCTTTTAGATACGCTACAGCTAAGTCATCTTTCGTTTTATAATGGTCATAAAAGCTAGATTTAGCCACCTTAGCTTCTTCTATTACAGCATTGATCCCCGTACTATTATATCCATATTGATGAAAGAGTAAAGTAGCAGCCTCTAAGACCCTCTCTTTAGGTGAATTGTTCTTCATGAGGCAAAGATAGAAACAAAAACAGACAAGTCTGTCTGTTTTGCCTTTTTAATTGATCAATTTTTGGTCTAGATAGGTCGTTTGCCGCTATTTTAGGACATTTGTGGCCATTTTTTCCCATCTCAAAAAAAATTATATTTATTATTCAAAACTTTGCAAAGAGAACAAACTTGAATAAAAACAGAATACAATCTGCTATCACATTTGATTTCTAGTTGTATTCTAATTAGGTTTCATTTGAGGTGCGTCTGTAGTGAGTCCGTTATGAGTCCGTAGTGAGTCCGTTAAATCAAGTAAAAAAACGGAGACATATCTCACATAGTGCTCACATAATAATGAATTAACCAAATCAAGACCCAAAAATGGTTGATATGAAAGCAAAGTAGAACCAATAAATGATATAAATTATGGCAAAAATTGATGCAAAGGGCAGACCTCAAGGAAAATACTTAAACGCTGTATTCAGAATAGTGGATAACAAAGTCATTATGCAAGGTAAATCCTCTAGACAAAAACAAACTAAAAAAACTAAGCAGGCAGCTACAGACTTCGGCACTGTACAGAAATGCAATAGACAGCTCAGACACCTTATCCAACTCGCGATGAACAACAATCATTGCAAAAAAATGCACCTTAGACTGAATACTCTTGCATTAGCACAGATTCGTAATAATGAAGTATTCCCTTTAGGTCAACGCACTTACTTTAATACGGATCTAAGCGGAATGTTAGGTTTTGACTTTAATACGAATACTCCTTTTGGAGAGTATTGTACCCTTCCTATCTCTTTTCAAAAGCTAGATAGTCATAAAACACGTATTAGCATAGATACCTCTATTATCAATGACTATTTTAACTTTGAAGATAATACCTCTGAGATCAAAGTAGAGTTATTTATACAATATCATCAACTTAACTTTCAAGAAATTCACAAAACAGAAAGTATTTCCTTCGCTGTCAAAAAAGGAGAAATTCTCTCTGCAAAAGAGTGGATTATACAGAATCCATTAGAAAACAGTCTTACACTGATCGTAGGACAGCTATGGTATCTAAAGCAGACATTAACTGGTCAATACATTATGATTAATAATGGTAAATTCCATCCTAGCACTATTCTCTATCTAGATAATGGACTTTAGAACGTGATGAAAAACCTATTGAATAAAGGTAGAGAATCACTGATAATCTCTACCTTTATCTTTTAAATTACAAATATATGGGTTGGTTTACACGTAAGAATGATTTTCCACAAGAGAATAAAGATAGAGGTGTTATAAAAGTAACGGATAGTGAAATTATTATCACTAATAGATCTTATCAAAGTGAAGATGAAATAATCCATATTAATAAGATAGAATACATATATCTAGAGACTTCTGACTATAGCGAGCCAAGTATGTTCATCTATCAAGATAGACAATACTATATCCCTGGTGACTATGTAGGTACAGAAAAGCTTTGGATGTTTTTAGCAGAACAGTTTCATTTCGATATCAACTTGGTTATTCAACACCTCAACGATAAAACAAATAATATACATAAACTATACAGAACTACATATAAACAGAACTATAAGATAATTGATACTTCGAACAATGATTACTTACAAGGTTTTGAGATACTAGCTCCTATTCCTATTTTTATTCCATGGAATACCACTAAAGTGAGTTTATTAGCATCTCCCTATATTAGTTCAGATGGTTTTTATGCTGAAGTAAGCTATCCAGTAC
>JBOFGJ010000337.1:0-6332 GCA_051649065.1 Flavobacterium sp.
GACCAGAGAAGACTGCTCCTTCAGTAGAATTAACAGATGAAGAAAAAATCATTATTCAAATATTAGAGAACAACGATAACAAAGTTGAGATTGGTTCTCTAAAAGAACAAGCTGCTTTAAGTGGTAAGAAATGGGATAAGGCAATGAAAGGTCTTTCTTCTCATAACTTAACTAAAGTAGAAACAGAAGGTGATTTAAAATATGTAGTGTACCAACACTAAGAGATAATAAAAAACGAGACTCAATGGGTCTCGTTTTTTTATGCTTTAAAACTTCGGATTATTGATAAACTCATAATCCGTAAGCGTGTGTAAAAAGGCTATTATTGCTTTCTTTTCTTCTGTAGTCATTGGTATTCCCACTGCCCCATCTTTGCCTCTAAATAGCGGATCAAGTGTAGGAGTATCTTTCATTCCTGAAGAATAAAAGTCTAATACAGCCTCTAAAGTAGCCAAACTCCCATCATGCATATAAGGAGCGGTCAATGCTATATTTCGCACTGTACTAACCTTAAACTTGTATCTATCTTCTTCCAATCCGGATACTTCTTCACGTCCTTTATCATTAACCAAAGGATTGACAAGTATTCCGTTATTTCTAAAGCTATTATCTGTAAATAGATCCGTGCTATGACAAGATGAGCAATTCTGTCTAAAAAGCGCTAAACCTTTCCTCTCTAATTCGTTTAAATTACCTCCTACTTCTTTGCGGACGTATTTATCGTATTTGGAATTACTCGATACTAATAGAGTCATATATTGAGCTAAAGCTTTTAACATACTCGTAGAAGTCATTTTTTCGTCGTTATAAGCCTTTTTAAACAACTGTTGATACTCCGCATCTAAACGCAATTTATTAAGTATCGTAGGTAGTTCCTCTCGCATCTCTATTTCATTGTGAATAGGAACAATCGGTACCATTTCTAAATTATTAGATGCTCCATCATAGAAGTACTCTTTATTAAACGCCATGTTTTGTATAGCAGGAGCATTGCGTTTACCTAATAAACCATCTATGCCAATGCTAAAAGCCTTACCTGTATCCGCAAATGCGTATTCCTTTATGTGACAAGATGCACAAGACACCGTATTATCAGCTGACAAACGCACATCGTGAAACAACTTCTTTCCTAAATCAAAACGAGAGTGCTTCAATTCATTGTGTTGAAATGTATAAGCCAACTCAGGAAAGTTACTTGGTTTCGCCCACTGAATTACATCATCAGTGAAATCAGATACCTTATCATCAGATGAGCATCCAAAGACTAATATAGAAATACTTATTAACAAGACTTTTCTCATAATCAGATACTTTAAAACAAATAGAGGGAAGCTGACTAACTCCCCTCTACGATTAATCAAATTATAAACTTTTTTGTGTATTAACTTTTGCAATGCTAAACATTGTTATAGCATTTTCCATAATCTTAGGAGCATTTACAGCGTCTACCATAATAGTTGATTTCTCTTTCAAAATAATTTTATGTGTACTATCAAGCATCTTCGATACCTCTACATTAATCACCACATTAGCTGCTGTAGTAACATCTACAACTATTTTATTTGTTGTTTTAATAGTTGTATCTCTATAGTTATCTTGGCTTGTACCATGACTTCCTATATGAAAAGAAAATTTCTTCGTTAAATCTACATTCTTAAATTCCCCTTGGTAATTAATAAACTTATATCCTGTAATCCAAGACCAAGTTAAATCGTGTTTCTTACATAGATCCCAAAACTCCTGTTGATCTGTTTGTCCTTTTAAGAACTTCTCACGATCCACTCCTACACCGAATTTAATCGCTTCATATCTACCTGCAGGTACATCTTTTAATACTACTTTATAATCTTTAGTCTCTGAATCAATCACAAAATAGCCACTGTCTTTAGGGTAAGTAAATGCTTTTCCTTTGTCATTAATTAATTGAAAATTACTAAGGATATACTTTAAGAAATCAGCGTTAATCTCTTCGTTATTCCCATTAGCCTTATATGCAGTACCGAACTGCATCTCTTGTCCAAACATCTTGTGGTCAAAAGTTAATGTCACTGTGTTTTTTCCTACTAATTCTTCTTCAGATCCTTTATTATCATCACTACTACAAGAAGTTAATGTAATAGAGATACCTAAAAATAGTGTGATATATGATAGAAATTTGTTCATTGTAATTCGTTTTTATAAGTTAAAATTATTCAATATTGTCTCTGTTCGATATTCTCGAACCATTAGTATTTTATCTAAAAAAGCACATTGCTTTAAGACCAATAAGTAGATTTACACTACTTTAATAACTTATAAAATGGGAGGTTGAAGTACAACTGTACTGAATAAATAAGAATAACTATTAAAATACAATATTAACGCCCCATCTTGTAAAGCGGATTCAAGTAAATAAGCATTGCTCAAACTATATAAACCTATAGGAATGAAGTCGAGTGCAACTATTACCTTCTCTGTCTTAATAGGGGATTTGTGTTCTAACACTTGCTTTAACTCTTTCGCAACATGACATTTACCATTACATTGTAACTCAGGTTTATCCACATTCTCACACAGTACTGTAGCAACATAATCATAATTAACGACATACTCCACCACAGGCATAACTGGGCGGAATATAAAAATAATCGCTATGATGATATATAATTTATTCACAGTGCAAAAATATTAAAGATTAAAAAACTCTATAAGCAAAACAATATTTGATTCTACTCATAATCACTCTTCGTAAAATAAAAAGCATAAATAACTAAACTAGGCAAATGACTTTCTATAACTTTCAGGAGTAATTCCTTCCTGCTTCTTAAAGAAAGTGACAAAATAAGAAGTGCTGTCAAAACTCAATTCCCTTGCTATCTCATTAATATTAAAAGAACTAAACTGTAATAGCCTTTTAGCCTCAATAATAATACGTTGACGCACTACTTGACCAGCAGTTATTCCTCTCTCTTGTTTACATAGTTTATTTAAATAATTAGGTGTGACACATAACTTCTCCGCATAGAATGACGGCGTCTTAGCATCCTTAAAGTGCAATTCTACCAAATCTAAGAAAGCTAGTATACGATCGTTAGATACAGACTTGCCATAATCAATATGGAGAACATCTGTAACTCCCTCCATATACTGCAACTCGCATAGTAATATATTCAAATAAGAACGAAGCACCTTAATGCGAAATACCCGTGCAGAACTATACTCTGTCAGCATTAAATCTGTCAGCATATTTATTTTTGTGCTTATTACATTTGTCATAAACTGTTGTGGAATACTATCCAACTGAAAGAAGTCAAAATACTTCAATACATTCTCATGGTATCGCTGTGAAAAGAATGAATCTTCAAAACCAATAACAGTACCTTCACAATCATTTCCAAAACGCATGCGTACTATATCACCTGGTTTAATGACATATATACTATCTCCTAAATCAGAGTACTCATATTCATTAATACCAATAGCATAATCTCCTCTAGTTACCACAAGAACTAGGTAAAAGTTAGCTCTAAAGCTGTCTTTCACTAATGGGTAATCTGCATTCAGATGAGTAATATGCTTAATGACAAAGGAAGACTGATCTTGTGTAAAATAATTGATACCAAAGGATTTTATAATCTTATTAGACATAAGAAACTTTAATTAACACCTTAAATCTACAGATAACATTTAACCCGGAATCAGCATTAGCCAAATACTTGAAAGTATATCTACCTCATATCTCTTTCATTTCCTCTAAAACCATACTACAGTATGCTTTCCATAAATTCAGAGCTATTTTGTATAACTACTTTTCGTTTATATGTCTATCGCTTAATCTGGATTTAAACGAGAATGAATTGTACAAAACAGAGTCAAATTAGAAATTAAACACACTGTAGTGTTGTTTTAGAGCTAATTGAAACTATTAAAGTAGAATTTATTCGCAGCAGATGTAAGGTAATATGATACATATGTAGACATACCACATATACATAAAGTAAGTGGTACTAATAATATCCTATAAATAATAATTAAACGACTGGAGGACGCAGAACGCGATAAGTAAATAACTGTCTATATAGATCACTATATTGATCTAATGTCTTATTAGAATGCGCCACAGAAGTGCTAGTAGCTACATAACTCTGAAGTTGCCCAACATACATTAATGCAAAAGCTATATTACATACTTTCTTTGCATCATCTTTATGCTGTTCTTCCTTTGCTATTTTAGACAATTCTTTCATTAGATAACACTGTCCATTACAGTGCATCTCAGGTTTATCAGTATTTACACACAGTATTGTAGAGATATATTCATAGTCAAGCAAGTAGTCTACCAAAGGCACTACTGGTCTGAATATTAATAAAGTTACTATGATAAATAAATACTTTTTCACATCACAAATATACAGTTGAATAGGATATAAAAAAAGCGTTACTATAAATAGTAACGCTTTCTATAATTATTATCCTAAGTAAGTCTTTAAGATTTTACTTCTAGATGTATGCTTTAATCTGCGAATAGCTTTTTCTTTAATCTGTCTTACACGTTCTCTTGTAAGATCAAATGTTTCTCCTATTTCTTCTAATGTCATAGGATGTTGATCACCTAATCCGAAATATAGACGTACTACGTCAGCTTCTCTAGGAGTTAATGTTTCTAATGCTCTTTCGATTTCTGTTCTAAGAGATTCGTGAATTAACTCTCTATCTGGGTTTGGTGATTCACCTGAGCGAAGTACATCGTATAAGTTAGAATCCTCACCCTCTACTAATGGTGCATCCATCGAAAGGTGACGTCCAGAGTTTTTCATACTCTCCTTAACGTCATTTACAGTCATATCTAACTCTACAGCAATCTCTTCTGCTGAAGGTGGACGTTCATTAGATTGTTCTAATAAAGCGTACATCTTATTAATTTTATTAATAGACCCAATCTTGTTCAACGGTAAACGTACGATACGAGATTGTTCTGCTAGTGCAGACAAAATAGATTGACGAATCCACCATACCGCATAAGAAATGAATTTAAAACCACGAGTTTCATCAAAACGTTGCGCTGCTTTGATTAGACCTAAGTTCCCTTCATTAATTAAATCGGGTAAAGTCAATCCTTGATTTTGATACTGCTTAGCTACTGATACAACGAAACGCAAGTTAGCTTTCGTAAGTTTCTCAAGTGCTCTTTGGTCACCCGCTTTGATTCGTTGCGCTAATTCAACCTCTTCATCAGCAGTAATTAAATCTACTTTACCAATTTCTTGCAAATACTTATCTAGAGATGCCGTCTCACGATTAGTTACCTGCTTGGTAATTTTAAGTTGTCTCATATTATTTCTATCCTTATTTTTGCTATGATGTGTTTCTCACACATAAGTTATACGTAAACAATCGCTAAAAGGTTACAAACATTTATAAAATATTTTTTAACCTATGTACTCTCAATGCAAAAAAGACACCAAAAAAAAAGATATAGCTAGTATTTTTATATTTTATAAAAAATATAACGTTTTAATTAGTAATAATTTACCTTGCTCAACTCTTCTTCATTTGCCTCTGTCTCGTCTAAGTATCGCTCTAAACTATCATCTAATTCTTTCATCCATGGAGTATGATGTTGCTCAGCACTAACTTGAGTCATTACAGAAGTATATACTTTATCCCTGTAATTTAATATATTAGTCTCCTTATCGATTAGCCAACTCTTAAACATCTCTGCCACTTTGTCAATATCAAAACTAGGGTAATCCGTTAGATTCATTAACTCCTTAATATAAGCAGTTTGAAAATCAACATGCTCTTCACCTGACTTAGATGCTTTCTCTAGATCAACCCATTTTGCTATGTCTTTACCTCTCTCTTCTTTTGTAGGTAAAGTTATACGCCCTAACATATAGTCTCTTGCAAACCAAGCTTGTGTATCGAACATATTAAACGTGTAATATTGGTCTTGCATTCCTAAAAATAACAAACGTTCATTCTCATTAAACACCACACCCTTATACAAATTATCTGGATATAAATTATTCTTGGTTTTTAAGCGCAAATTATCAGGTAAGAAAGGAAACTTATGTTGATATCCTGTACATAAAACTACTGCATCATACTTCTTATGCGTTCCGTCTTTAAAATAAGCTACATCCCCCACAAAATGAGTTACAATAGGTTTTTCCTCTATCCCTTTTGGCCACTTGGCACCTATAGGTATAGTACGATAAGAAATGGTGACAGATTTACTTCCGTGTTTAAAACACTGTACTCCGATATCCTCTGCCGAATAACTACTTCCTATTAATAAAATAGCTTTGTCCTTAAACTGATCTGCGCCTCTAAAATCATGCGCATGTAAT
>JBOFGJ010000338.1:0-1802 GCA_051649065.1 Flavobacterium sp.
CTAATGAACATACACAGTTTGAAGCAGTATTAGTAAAGGAGGGAAATAAATTATTTTACGTACAGAATATTAGTGGAACTATGTTTAAGATAGAAAGTCCACTTAATCAGGTAAAATGGATTATAGACGATACAGTAGAGAAGTATGAAGGGATGAAAGTACAGAAAGCAATAGGAGAATTAAATGGACGTATATGGACAGTGTGGTTTACTTCTGAAATTCCGATCATAGAAGGGCCATATAAGTTCAAGAATCTACCAGGATTCGTAGTCAAGGCACAAGACGATAAGGAAGATTATGTTTTTGAGTTCAGAAAGAGTGAGAAGGTATTGGAGCCCTTACACTTTTATGAATATGAGTATGCAGGATCCTTTAAGGCTAGTGAATTAGTTAAAACTAGAGAAGTTAAAGCAATTATGACAGTTAAGCAGAATTTAGATGCTCAAGGCTTAGTTGTAAATTTACCTGATACTATAGAGAACCAACAATTAATGAGTAAGAAACTAGGTGATGATACAAACTACCTAGAATGGTTAAAAAAGTAAAGTTATGAGAAGTCTAATACTATATATCACTGTATTATTACTATATAATAATAGCTTAGCGCAAGAGAAAAAAGACTTTATGCGTTATGAATACACATTAACCTATAAACCTTATGATGTTAAGACAATGCCTGATAGTCTCCCTATCACAGAGAAGATGTATTTAGATGTTGAGGGAAGTAATTCTGTATTTGTATCTGATTTGTCCTATAGCGAATTTGTATCTGATGTAATAGAAGAGGAATATATAGGTAAAGACTCTAGAATCACTTGGTTGGTCACTAAGGATAGTAAACAAATGTTATTATATGAAGTGGTGAATTATCTTGATTTTTATAAAGTTAAACAGCCTCTTAATCTTATTCAATGGACTATCTCAAGTGAGATAGAAGATTATCACGGTATGAAAGTACAGAAGGCTACTGGAGAACTAAGTGGACGTATATGGACAGTATGGTTCACTACAGAGATATCTATTATAGACGGCCCATATAAGTTCAAGAACTTGCCTGGCTTTGTAGTAAAAGCAGAGGATAAAAATCAAGACTATGTATTTGAGTTTACTGAGAGTATGAAAGTAAATAATTATTGGGTTGAGTTGGGTGAATATTATAAATATAAAGAGATAACAGATAAACAATTAAAACGTATTAAGACTTTGAATGCAAACAAGTCTTTTATGCAAGTTATACAAGAAAGAGGAGGTAAGATAGTAAATGAAGATAAAGAATCTTCTGATTTTATGACTAAAAAGTTTGGAAAAGAACCTAACCCGATAGAGTTCTATTAGTAATTAATTCCCTTATTAATGATGAAATATTTAATGTATTTATTCTTTTTTATAGGTGTATCTGTACAAGCACAGGTCGTTATAAAAGGGAAGGTAAGTGATGAGAATAAAAAAGCGCTATCTAATGTGATAGTATCTATATTAAATCCTGATACGAATGCCGTTATAGCTTATGAGATGACTGATGACAAAGGAGGTTTTCATATCTCCGTCAAGTCAACCCAAGCAACATTAAAAGTTAAAGCATCAGCAGTCAACTATAGTGTATTCGAGAAGACGATAGAGAATAAGTCTCAAGATATACAGGTACAATTAGTAGATGAGTTTACTGAATTACAAGAGATTTTTGTGAAGGCTTCTGCTATCACACAGCACAATGATACACTTGTATTTGATCTAAGCAAATTTGCGGGTAAGAATGACAGGGTATTAGAGGATGTGATAAAGAAGATGCCTGGTATGGAGGT
>JBOFGJ010000339.1:0-4325 GCA_051649065.1 Flavobacterium sp.
AATTCTTATCTTTTCCAAAACTATAAGTAGCTGTAAACTCATGAACTAGCTGGTCTGGTATTTCGAACTTACCTTTAGATTTAGAACCAAAAGAAGGCCAAAAAAGATAAAATGCTTTTGTGTAAAACACAGAATATCCCAGCATAAGATTATCGTTTTTATACAAATTATTAATCGTATAATTAATATCAGCATTTCCGTATAAATAAGGAATATTCGGTAATCTATCCTTGTACACTTCACTCTTTATTCCTGTTACATATTTATTAGTATTAATAAAGTTCTGATAGGTTGCATTAACTCCGATATTAAAGCTATTCTTATAAAAGTAACGAATCTCCGCTTCTATTCCCGTATTTCTTGCAGAAGCTAAATTATCAAAAGTCTGACGATTCTGATCATAGTTCTCTAACTTAGAAAATATCAAATCAGTTGAGTTTCGCAAGAATCCATTTATATCAAAATTAACTAGACTCACTTCTGAAAATCTCATATTGTAATTAATACCTAAATTATAATTATCACTTACCTCTGGTGTTAATTTATTATTCCCTAAAACATTGACTTCATCTCCAAATAATTCATTTGAACTAGGCAATCTAATACTCTTTTCATAAGAAGCTTTTAACTGCAGATCATCTGATAAAAAGACAGATCCTGTAATCCCATATCCAAAATAACCGTGATTAGCATCAAACTTTCTATACCCATAATCTGCCCATTTATCACTTAACTTATAAGGTTCAGTATAGCGAATATGTTGATTGTAATACTTACCAAAAACAGTAGCGCTCCATATCATATTAGGAGTAAACTGATAACTCAGTCCCGTAATATTCTTAGTTGTTTCGGCAGGAGTACTCTTTATAGGGTTATCTATATCTAATTCATCTTGACCCTTACGCTTAAAGAAATTAATAGTATTACCTAAAGAAAAATTGTGCTGGTCTCCTATTTTATAATTAACCACAGTAGCAACCATTCCATTGTTATTTCGGTATTTATACATTGTTCTGTTACGTTCCCCTCCTTTTTTACCGTACTTCTCCTCTAGGTCTACATAATCACCTAACCAATTATATCGTCTATACACCGTATCGATAACTTGGTCATACCCTAAATTATAGTTTGCATTCACTCTAACATCTAATCCTTCTGTAAACAAGTTCTTTTTTTCATAAACAAAAGTAGGCATGATAATATTGCCACGTTGATGTAGCTTACCAAAAACACTAATCATTCTTGTTCCTGTCTGAACTTCCTTATACGATTGCCCTAATGTCATACCAAAAGCTAAGCGATCCGCAAAAGACTTATTGATAAACCCGACTTGGCCAACAAAGTTTTCATTGTGGTACCTATCATGAAAACGCTTAATTTTCATATTTTTTCCTACTAAAGCAGCTGTATTAATATCATAGACATCTACCTCTACATTATAATCGTTATCAGAGTAATTCTGATAAGCATTTAACTGAGAAAAAAAACCTGACTTCTTATCTGCATAGACAAAATTAAGGTTGGTTCTATGTGTATTAAAAGATCCATATCCGTAAGACATGTCTAAAGAAGTCTTATCATAAGTATTGGTAATAATATTGACCGCTCCCCCTAAAGCATCAGACCCCAAGCCCACAGGAACAACTCCTTTATAGACTTCTATTCGATTCGCTAAATTAATTGGAATATTATTGAGCTGAAAAGAAGAGCCAAAATTATCCATTGGAATTCCATCAATAAAGAACTTAATTTGATTACCTGAATAACCATTTAAAGAAATATTCATATTCGATCCCATTCCACCTTGTTCTCTTACTCGTACCCCACTTGTTTTAGACAAAGCATGTCCTATGTCCATAGATCTTGCATGCAGCTTTGTTGCATCTACAACTGCTACATTATATGCTTTTTCTTTTACTTGTTGTACTTTGCTCTTTGTCTTGATATTAATTTCATTTAGATTATAATGATCAGGAATAAGCTTAATAACTATATTATTCCCCTTTGACAAGTCAACTACTTCTTGATACTCCTTAAACCCCATATAATTTACAATCAATGTATAATGGCTCAAAGGCTTTAGCTTAGGCAAAGTAAACTTTCCGTTTACATCACTTTGCGCAAATTGACTTGTCTCTTTGACTACAATTACTGCACCTACAATACTACCACCTGTATTATCTTTAACAATTCCACTTAAGATAACAGATTCATTTGCATAACTCACCATTAAAGAAGAGATAAGAAGAAAGGCGGTGAAAAGTATATTTTTAATATTCATAACTATTGCTTTATAAATAAAAAGACAATCCAGAGATTGTCTTTTTAGATTCTATACTAACTCAATTGTATTACTTCGATGAAATCTTAGAAATAAATGTAATATTCCCACCTTCAACTTTCATCCCTCTTTTCGCTGTAGCTGCATCAGCATCAACTTTATATACATAACTTCCTTCATTAGTTGTTACCCCCATATAAACTGTTTTTCCATCTTTAGTAGCATAATAAGCCTTATCAGAGAAACCTAAATCCTTAATTCCTTCTGGCAAGCCTTCAATCCACTTATAAGATTGATTATATACATTCAGCACAGCATACTTAAATGCACTCTTTCTGTCTAGTTTATCTTTCTTTAATCTAGCAATAAAATTTCCTTTTCCTGCATAGACAAAATGAGCTATAAAATACCCACCTGTAACTTTTTCTACATCAAAGAAGTAGGAATCATCAAACTCTAAAGTCTTTCCATCTACTTTAAGAATACCTGAAGGATTCTTAGATATTACTTTATTATCAGCAACAAGATTAGCACTAGAATAAGCATATCCATCACCTTTCTCATCAACCGCCATTGCGTCTTTAAAGAAACCTCCGATTTGAGAACTCTTATTACTTTCTATAACTTTATTTAATTTCATAGAAGGATAATCATACACAGCTATCCATGCTGTATTTGGATATGAAGTTCCCCACACATCTCCTTTAATTCCTCTCATAGAAAAGTAAGGAGCTACTAACTTATCCCCCATTTGTAGTAAAGAGCTAAAGTGAGCACGCTCTCCATTATTCGCTAATTTCTCAGTATTAATTATACCATCACCATTTAACATATTTGTCACTGTGTTATAACTAAACCAAGGCGCCACATCAGAGCCTGAACGTGGCATCTTCCAACCAACAAAATCATTGTTAATAGAACCAAATACCTGAACAGTCTCTGTCATAAAATGAGCTAGATTCTTTAATTCTCCTTTGCTATCTAATTCGTAAGAGGTAACTGCTCCTGGATCTCCTTGATTATATAATAAACTATAGAACTTATTATTCTGAGCGATGTAATAGCGGTTTTTACCATCCTGTTCTATACCATTATTTTTAAGACTTAAGCTACCACTTTCTAATCCTTCAGCAGTAAATAGATAATCTGCTACGCCTTGGTGCTCAATAGATGAAGCTGCAATTACAAAACGCTCTACCTTCCCATTTCCAGACGAAGAGTCTTCGCCCCCTAAAGCATTGCTGCTATCATCACTACTACAAGCTAACATGCTCGCAATTATACTTAAAACAAAAACTGATTTAACGTACCTTTTCATTTTATTTAATTTAGATTAATTTTAAACAAGAGCAAAGTTATGTGATTCAGTTATCAAAACACATAAACAAAGAATCATTCTAAATAACAAATGATAAGAATCTAAATATTCTATTTTATTTAAGAATATCGATATTACTTAAAAGTATTTATTTCACATATAAAATACCACTATTCTTCATATATCAAGTAATTATCACCACTTAAACATATTGACAAAACACGTCTTAACTTAAATTTAACAGAAAAACAAATATAAATATACTTAAAAACAACTCTAGTAGCTCTAAAAACAGATGTTGTAAACGGTAATTTCTTCTTATAATAAGAAATAATAGGTATATTTCTAATAAAGTGGTACAGATAATATCTTAACAATACACATATACTTGAGCAGGTAAAGCAAAAAAAAACCGTTATGACATCATAACGGCTTCTTTGTTGATTTAAGTTTCAGTCAAATTACTTTGCTAATACTTCTTCTATTTTTTTACTTAAGTCTTCACCTCTTAAGTTCATGTCAATAATAGTACCATTACCGTCTACCAAGTAGTTAGCAGGAATACCTTCAATACCATAAGCAGGAATGATAGGATCTTCCCAGAACTTAAGGTTAGACACTTGAGTCCAAGTTAACTTGTCCATTTCAATAGCTTTTTTCCAAGCAGCCTCATCTTTATCAATAGAGTATCCGATGATATCAAATCCTTTAGCATTAAAAGCATTG
>JBOFGJ010000340.1:0-1162 GCA_051649065.1 Flavobacterium sp.
TGGTGTATGTATATGGATATTATTTGGTGAAACAAGTCAAGGTAGCTTTGGCTATAATTTTACCATCTTCTTATTGTTATTTATAACGCTGTTGTTTGCCAATTTTGCAGAAGCTATTGCAGAAGCAAGAGGAAAAGCACAAGCAGATAGTTTGCGCAAAACAAGAGAGGAAACACCAGCAACATTAGAGAACGGAACAAAAGTATCTTCTTCAGCTTTATTAAAAGGAATGGTGTATGTGTGTGTGGCAGGAGAAGTAATCCCTGCTGATGGAGAAATCATAGAAGGATTAGCTACCATTGATGAAAGTGCGATTACGGGAGAAAGTGCTCCTGTGATTAGAGAGGCTGGAGGAGATAAAAGCTCTGTAACAGGTGGAACAAAGGTATTGTCTGATCGTATTAAGGTAAAAGTAACAGCACAAGCAGGAGAGAGTTTTTTAGATAAGATG
The DNA here is from genome assembly GCA_051649065.1 of Flavobacterium sp. GTDB lineage: Bacteria > Bacteroidota > Bacteroidia > Flavobacteriales > Flavobacteriaceae > Flavobacterium. Next base: position 452 of record JBOFGJ010000340.1, read on the forward strand.
ATTGCTTTAGTAGAAGGGGCTAATAGACAGAAGTCTCCAAACGAGATAGCATTGACTATCTTATTAGCAGGATTTACTTTAGTATTTACTATTGTTATCATTACACTAAAACCTTTCGCCGACTTTGCTAATGTAGCAATCACTATTGGAGCGTTGATATCTCTGTATGTTTGTTTAATTCCAACTACTATTGGTGGTTTATTATCTGCGATAGGTATTGCAGGTATGGATAGAGCATTAAGAGCTAACGTAATTACTAAAAGCGGTAAAGCTGTAGAGACAGCAGGAGATATAGATGTGTTGTTATTAGATAAGACAGGGACAATTACTATTGGTAACCGTAAGGCAACAAACTTTCACCCTGCCAATAATGTAGATAAGAGTGTATTAGTAAAAGCAGCTGTGTTGAGTTCATTAAGTGATGATACACCAGAAGGTAAGTCAATTATAGAATTGGCAGGAGTTGATCCTACTGATTTTACAGTAAACAACCCACGTTTTATTTCTTTTACTGCAGAGACGAGAAGTTCTGGTATTGATTATGATGATGTACGCATTCGAAAAGGAGCAGTAGATGCTATTAAAAATATCTGTGTGAATGCAGGTAATGTATTCCCTACAGAAGTTTCGGACTGTGTAAGAAAAGTAGCAGAGAATGGAGGAACACCTTTAGTGGTCTCTCAAAATGAGCAGGTGTTAGGAGTAGTAGAG
>JBOFGJ010000341.1:0-3312 GCA_051649065.1 Flavobacterium sp.
CTGATGAGTGATATGGAGAATATGAATGGATTCTCACAGGGTGGAAAAGTAAAGAGTAAAGGAGTGGAACTAACTCTATCAGGTAGCCCTTTGGTAGGTTGGAATATCATCACAGGATTTAGTCACAACTATAATAAGGTAACTAAATCTCTTCCTGAAGACGGTAATCTAGGTACAAGACCTGAAGAAGCAGGTCCTGCCAATACATTTAACTTCTGGACGAATTACCAAGTACAATCAGGCACATTTAAAAACCTAAGTCTTGGATTCGGAGTCAACTCTCTAAGCAGCCTTAGAGTGATGAATCGCACCACTATAGGAGTATTTAAAGTACCGAGTTATACTATTATGAACGCTGCAGTATCTTACTCTTATAAGAATGCTACTGCTAATTTAAAACTAGATAACTTAACCAATAAAAAGTACTTCTCAGGTAACTCCACTGTCAATACACAAGGAGAAAGAGCAATATCTCTATCTATCAACTATAGATTATAAGTAGCTTATATACACAAAGAAGTCCATCAAATGATGGACTTCTTTGTGTTTAATATTGAATTATCTACTCTCTTACTTCAAGAACGATATTCATATAAGACATATTTGTTATTACTGCATCTTGTTTTACTTTATAAGTCAAGACTCCATTATCACTAATAGACACTTCATCAAAGATACTGTCTTCTAAATAAGTAATATAGAAGTTAAACTCCTCTGCAGGTAAAACAGGTAGTTTTGCATTAGCTCCTGCTTTTGGATTTACGTATTTTGGTTTGCCAAATTGAGTAGCGTAATCCTCGTAGATATTTCTTGTACCACTCTTACCTGGTGTAACATCTAAAGCAATAGATGGTAGATAAAAGAACTTAGGCATACTCGCTTTTAATTCTTTATAAACAGCTCCGCCTTTTCCATCTGCAACTAATACAGCTCCTTCTTTTGCTTGTTCAGAAGATATCTTGGCTGGAGTAACCCCTTTATCAGCAACTGAAATATTAATATCACTCAATACTGCTTTTCCACCATTAGTAACCTTAATTGACTGATCTGTAGATATTTTCTTTCCCTGACTAGACAATGATTTATATATCACGCCACCTTCTCCATCAGCTGTAATTACCTGACCTTCTGGAACATTAGTCACCACTTCCTCTCCATCAAACACTTTCCCTGAACTAATCTTATAAAAACTGATAGTTTTGTTTTTAATCTTAGACGTAGTTACAGCATCAATAGCTATCTTTTCATTAACTACAGCATTCTTATTAATCTTAGCAGATGATACTGCATTATCTTTTATATGATTAGTATCTATAGACAAGGTATTAACCTCTAAAGTCACATCGCTTAACACTGATCCTACAGCTCCTGCTTTAGCAGAGATAGTCTCTCCTTGTAGTATACTTCCTTTAGTAATCACATCATCTGTAGTACCAAAATCAAAGCCACCTTCTCCATCTGTCAATAATATTTGTTTGGCCTCAACATTATTTTGATCTACAACAGAAGATAATTTATCTATCGTAACTACCTTATCACCTAAGTGTTCCGTGCGAATTCCCGTCTCGCTTACTTTAATTAACGCTGGCGCTAATAACACCCCATCTGTAGTAGATACAGTAATAGAGGTATCGCTATCTAACTTTTGACCATAACTATTAATTGGTAAAAACTTCGCCTCTCCATCACCTACTGAAGTCAAGATAGTACCTGAACTTGCTTTATCCGCATCGATCTTAATTGCTTTGATAGTCTTATCCGCTATCTTTTGATTAGTTACGCCTTTATTTTTTAAGCTAATAGTTACATCTTTTAAAGCCGCTTGCTTTCCACCATCAACAGCAATTGCATCTCCTTCATAAATGGTTTTACCTGTATTTTCTATTGCTGAAGTTACTGTTTGAAAACTTGCTCCTCCTTCACCATCAGTTAACAGTACTAATCCTGCATTCTCACCTCCTGAGTTGATTTTTTCTATAGTAACAGACTTTTCATTTAGGTGTTCCTCTTGAATACCATTAGTCGCTACTTGAATTGTAACCTCTTTTAAAAGGGCGTTCTCTGCTCCTTTTACTGTAATAGACGCATCTGTCTTTAATTCTTTCCCTTCTTTCAGAGCAAGGTTATCTAATGTTTTAAACATTGTTCCGCCTTGGCCATCAGACACTAATAAAGCATCTTCATTTGCATTCTGATCTTGTTGCTTTGAACTAATTTTATCCGTTGTTACTGCCTTATCTTTTAAGTGCTGTGTATTTACTCCTGCCTTAGCAATAGCGATACTTGTTTCTTGTAACAGTGCTTTATTATTAGCTGTTACCTCAATCGATTCATCAGATACTAAATCAGCTCCTTGTCCTGTGAAAATATTCTCATTTAACACTTTATACGTTACTGCACCTTTGCCATCTGCTGTTAATACAGCATTAGTATCCGCTCCTTCAGATGATATTTTAGCAGTGGTTACTGATTTATCTCTTAGTTTATCACTTGTAATTCCTTGGTCTTCAATCCCTATAATTGTTGCAGCCAATACAGTTGATTTACCATTTCCTTTTATAAACTTTAAACCATCATTTACCTCTAAATTTTCTCCTTTTTGTACGATACTAGATTTACTCATATAAGTAAACCCTCCTTCTTTAGTAGTTACCATAACCATTCCTTCATCAGTAGCCCCTTTACTATTAAGCTTTTCTATTTGAATGGTTTGGTCTGCTATCTGCTTATTGGTAATACTCTCATCCTTAATCCCTAAGTTAATATCTTTTAATAACGCTCTCTCTCCACTTACAATTTCTCCTTGCTCATTAGGCATAATAGTGATGATATTATCTGTAGATAAATTACCAGCTACAGCATCATAGATCTTATCCAATTCTCCCCAATGTGTTTTACCTCCTTCGTCACTTAGCAATACTCTACCTTGGCCAATATTTCCTGAAGTAATCTTAGCACTTGTCACGGCCAAATCTGCTATTTGATTTGTATTAACTGCATTATTAGCCAATTGTTTAGTATCAATACTATTATCATTAATACTTAAGGTTACATCTTCTAATACCTTACCTATACCATTATCAGATACTGCAATAATATTATCTGTAGCAATAGTTCCTTTGTTTTGAAACAGATCAGAAGTTAATGGCTTATAACTAACTATTCCATTATCTCCTACTGTAGCTACCGCTCCCTTATCTGCCTCTGTAGCGATTAGTTTAGTCGCTGTAATAGACTGGTCATTTACCTCTAATGTTACATCAGTTAGCACGGATCCTACTCCTCCTTGTATTGCAGAAATAGTAGTTCCTG
>JBOFGJ010000342.1:0-1250 GCA_051649065.1 Flavobacterium sp.
CATATCACTGTGATGATATTCAGATAGTAGATACCCATACCTTTCATCAAATGATTGTTGAAAGATTCAGGGAAGACCCTATCAACTCTAAAGTGGTGATGTTTAAGAATAAGTCTGCTGACCGCTACAACAAGGCTATTAACGAACATGCATTAGGTAATCCACCATTCCCCTTTGTAGGTGCCAATGCAATCGTTAACTCGTATAACGAAATATACTCCCATAAGGTAGGTACACGTCTAATTATAGACCGTATACATAAAACAGGTTTGGATACAGAAGTAGTACTGGAAACCTCTATTGGTTCTCTACTTACTACTTTAGATAAAACCAATCTACGAGATCCCCCTCACTACGTAGATATCGCCCTACCCTATGCATCAACCACTCATAAAGCTCAGGGAAGTACCATAGACACTGTGTTTGTGGATGCTAAGGATATCTTCTCTACGTGGGATGCAGAGATGCGTAGGAGACTTATCTATGTAGCTATCTCACGAGCCAGTAAGAAGGTAGTCATATGCCTGTAATATTCAAAGGACAATCAAATGAAAAAGAACCAACTAATACAGATACTACAGGGTATCAAAGGTAATCCTGAAGTAATGATATGGAATGGGTTAGTGAACGATGTAATGCCTATAGGGGACGTGTCCGAAGATACCCTATATAAGCTTAGTAAAGAACATATCTATGAAACCCTTGAGTTTGATCAAAAGCGATTTGCTAAATCATTTGATGATTTACCGCAGGACGTAAAACAACGATTAAAAGAAAGAGCCGAAGAGATAACAAAGAAGGCTCAATATGAATACCCTAACCAATACTTACATCCCTCAGAGTATCCCTGTTGGTATAACAAACGAGTGAAAAAAATTGCAGTTATTAGTGCAAAGGTAACTGGTAAGGTTCACGAAGACAGGTGGGGAACTATTACATATTAAGGTATATGCATGTCTAAGGACTGGTATTGCTTTGCTACTGCCAAGTTGTACAACGCTGAAGGTAAAGCAGTTAAAAAAGATTTTATTGAAATTCCTCTGATACAGCCACCCACCGAACTTACCTTAAGTATCTTAGATAATCCTGAAGAGGGTTACATTAATTGGGTACGCAATCACAAAGGTAACTTCCACAAAAAACACCTATCCCATTTAAAAAGCAAGCTTAAACAACTTCGCAATGATGGATACACCATTAGTTGGGAGATTGGATGAAAGATAACCAATGGAAATCTAAGTGGAAGGAAC
>JBOFGJ010000343.1:0-6587 GCA_051649065.1 Flavobacterium sp.
AGTAAGATTCATCATCTGGATTATTGTCTTTCAATATATCAGACACCCAACGTCCCCCCATACCTGGAGCGATTAAAGCAAGCTCTTCAGCATGTTCTCCTTGTGAGTGAATATGTGTAGATAACAAACCTTGATTCTCATTTTCTGAACGTGTTAATACTGCTGCTCCTGCTCCATCTCCGAATATTACAGATACACCTCTACCTCTAGTAGACATATCTAATCCTTTAGAATGTACTTCTGCCCCTACTACTAGGATCGTTTTATACATTCCTGTTTTTATATATTGATCAGCTACAGATAACGCATATATAAATCCAGAACACTGAGCTCTAATATCTAGTGCAGCTACAGTATCTAATCCTAATTCTTTTTGTAACATTACTCCTGGTCCTGGAAAGTAGTAATCAGGACTTAAAGTAGCAAATACAACGAAGTCAATATCTTTTGCCTCTACACCTGCTCTTTCCATCGCTATTCTAGATGCTTTTACACCCATTCCAGATGTAGTATCTTCTTCTAAAACAGTATGTCTCCTCTCTTGAATACCTGTACGTTCAATAATCCACTCATTGTTCGTATCCATCACCTTTGCTAGGTCATCATTTGTAACTATATTCTCAGGAACATAATGACCTAATCCACTAATCTTTGATCTAAACATTTTAAAAAAATTGGTTTATGTAATACAAAAGTACACTAATAACTAAAAACATTATCATTTTTGACACAAAAAGCCATTTGACATATGTTATAATCATTAAATTCATTTATATTAGCCGACCTAACGTAAATAACTAACTGATATGAAAATCATAAAAACGACTTTATTATCTCTTTTTTTGATTACTTCTATGTACGCACAAGAAAATGTTACTTATCAAAAACCATCACAAGAAATCCTTGAATTAGCTGACTTCGAAAGAGCACCAAGTATCTCTATGGATAGCAAAATGGAATATATGCTTCTAACTTATAGAAGTACATATAAGACATTAGCAGATTTGAATGTAAATGAAATGAAACTTGCTGGTTTGCGAATTGATGTAAACACGAATATTTCTAGTACAATTACTTACACAACTAACTTAAAAGTGCGTAAAGTAAAAGATACTCAAGAAATACAGGTAAAAGGTCTACCTGCAAATGCGAGAATTACCAATATCACTTGGTCTCCTGATCAATCTAAAATCGCTTTTACCAACACCGTTTCAAATGGTGTTGAATTATGGGTTGTTGATATTAAAACGGCTCAAGCTACTAAGCTTACTGATGCTAACCTAAATGCCAATGTAGGTAATCCTATCACATGGTATAGAGATGGTCAAAACATCCTGATCAATCAGATTCCTGCTAACAGACCAGCATTAATCGACACAGCGCATAATCTACCTACAGGTCCTATTGTTTCTATAAGTGAAGGTGTTGTTTCTCAAAATAGAACTTACCAAGATTTACTTAAAAACAAAACTGATGAAACTAACTTCGAAACATTAGTTAACTCAGAAATGTACACAGTTGATTTAAAAGGAAATAAAACACTTTTCAAAAAAGGTGATTTATACATTGGTTCTTCATTCTCACCTGATGGAGAGTATATAATGGTTACTACATTACAAAAACCATTCTCTTACTTAGTTACTTTAAACCGTTTTCCAATGAAAACTGTTGTTTATGATAAAGCAGGTAATTTAGTAAAAGAAGTAAATGATATCGCTCTTAATGAGGTTATGCCTAAAGGGTTTATGGCTACTCGTGAAGGAAAGAGAAATATGGGGTGGAGAGCTGATAAACCAGCATCTATCTACTTCGTAGAAGCTTTAGACGGAGGAGATCCTGCTAAGGATGTTCCTTTTAGAGATGAAGTATTCACTTGGGATGCACCATTTACTGATGCACCTAAATCTATCGTTAAATTATCTCAACGTTTTGGCGGTATCACTTGGGGAGACGATAATCTAGCTTTAGTAGCTGATCAATGGTATGATACTCGTAATACGAGAACATTCATCATTAATCCTTCTAAATTCAATGATTCTCCTATCAAAATAGAAGATAGAAACTCTCAAGATAAATATAGTGATCCAGGAACTTTCGAATTAAAGAAAAATGACTTTGGTCGTTATGTGTTAGCACAAGATAACAACAAATTATTCTTAATCGGAGAAGGTTTTACCGCTAAAGGGCAATTCCCATTCATCGATGAGTTTGATTTAAAAACTTTAAAAACAAAAAGACTTTACCAGTCTACTTATACAGATAAACAAGAAACTATTCAGTCTTTAGAAGATGTTAAGAAAGGGTTAGTGCTTGTATCTATTCAGTCTGCTACTGAGTATCCTAATTACTACTTTAGAAATATCTATAAAAAGAATGACCTAAAGCCAATTACGTCATTTAAGAATCCTTTCGTTTCTCTTAACGGAGTGCACAAAGAAGTGATTAAATACAAAAGAGAAGATGGTCTAGCATTATCAGGTACATTATACTTACCTGCTGGATACGACTTAAAAGCAAAGAAAGAAAAATTACCTCTATTAATCTGGGCTTACCCAGCTGAATATAAAGATAAAAACAGTGCTTCACAAGTAACCTCTAATCCTAACGAGTTTACATTTCCATACTACGGATCATTCGTTTATTGGGTTACTAAAGGATATGCTGTATTAGATGATGCTGCATTCCCTATCGTAGGAGAAGGTAAAGAAGAGCCTAATGATACTTATGTGCAACAATTAGTCGCTAATGGTAAAGCAGCTATCGATGCTGTGGATGCATTAGGATATATTGACAGAAACAGAGTAGCTGTAGGAGGACACTCTTATGGAGCCTTTATGACTGCTAACTTATTAACGCATTCTAACTTATTCGCTGCAGGTATTGCACGTAGTGGAGCATACAACAGAACATTAACTCCATTTGGTTTCCAAACAGAACAAAGAAACTATTGGGAAGTTCCTGAGGTATATAACACAATGTCTCCATTTATGAATGCGAGTAAAATGAAAACACCAATGTTATTAGTACATGGTGAGGCAGATAACAACCCTGGTACTTTCACATTACAAACAGAGCGTTACTTCCAAGCATTAAAAGGATTAGGAGCTCCTGTTAGAATGGTTATTTTACCTAAAGAAAGCCACAGTTACGTAGCGAAAGAGAACATCTTACACCTATTATGGGAACAAGATCAGTTCTTAGAGAAAAACGTAAAGAACAAAAAATAATATGTTTAAAAAGCTCAGCAATTGCTGAGCTTTTTTATTGACTAATAATTATTTGTACTTTTACTTATATAAAACTCAACCAATGAATAAGACACTTACATTGTTCCTTCTCTTAATTTCGTTTATGAGTAATGCGCAGAATAATGATGTTTACCGCGAATACTACTCTCTTCAACCAGATAAACGAATAAATATCCTAAACACTAAGCTTAGTAATTCTAAATTTAATGTTGTATCTATTAATTATGAAGCCATACCTTCTTATCTAGATTATAGAGGTACAGTCATCGAAGCTGTAAAATGGAAAGATGACCTAGGAGACAACTTACTTATACTAACCTCTGGTATTTACTATACTGATATTGAATCTCAACTTAATAAAACAGAGATCTATGCTTATTTATTTACAAAGGATAACAATGCTTCACAATACAGTAGATTATGGAGACTTTATGATTTTATCGATTGTGGTCCTGTAGATACAGGAATATTCTATATTAGAAACGCATTGACAGTAACTGATTTAAACAACAATGGAATCGCAGAGATTAGTTTTCCTTACTTCTTACAGTGTAGAGGAGACATCAGTGATGATATTCTAAAGTACATGCTATATGAGAACAATATAAAATACGCCTTAAGAGGAACTACAAAACTTTGTAAAGGACCAAAAGAATATCAAAGTGGCGGAGTATATACACCTAGTGACAACTTAAAAAACAATGATGTATTTTCTTCATTCCTACAACAGCAATGGAACAAATATATGTGTTGGGAAACCATACGGTATCCTAATGATTAACAAAAAACGCCACTTAAAGACTAAGTGGCGTTTTTTTATTATTGAAATTTCTTAAGTGCTAATTTAATAATACTTCCTTTCTCTATATCAAAAGGGTGATCAAAGAATATAACTCGATCTTCATTAAAGAAAGTCTTAATCATATATCCATCACCTTTAAAATAAGTATCAAGTACCTCCACCTCTATCTGTCCTTTCTGTTTAGACAACATCAGTTGATGTGGGTAAATAAGCAATAATTCATCTTTCTCAAAAGTTGATGTAAAGTCTGAAATATAAAGTTCGTTAACTTCTCCGAACAAAGAAGCTACATATTTATCTAGCGGGAACTCATATACATCTTTCGTTTCTCCCATATCGACTAACATACCGTTCTTAAGAACAATAGTCTCATCAGCAAAACTCAATGCATCTATACTATCATGAGTTGCCACTACACAAGTAATTCCTTTCTCTTTCAAATAGGCAAATAAGTTCCTTCTAAGTAGACTTCTTCTAGAATAATCTATATGACTAAATGGCTCATCTAATAATAGAATCTCTGGCTCTAACGCAAGAACTCTTGCTATAGCTACACGCTGTTGTTGTCCTCCACTTAAATGTTTTACTTTCACATCAGCATATTCAGTCAAATCAACTAAAGCAAGTAATTCAGCTATTCGATGTTCTTTTTCTGCCATATAGAAATTAGAAAGATACTTTCCTATATTCTCTTTTACAGAAGTAAATGGCATTAGATCAAAATCTTGTGCAAGATACCTCATCTCATCTATTCCTGGAACTAAATGAAAAGCAGGTCCTAAAACTTGTTTCCCATTCCAGTGAATTTCTCCTTGATCTAAATCTTGTAAACCGTAAATCAACTTTAATAAAGTACTCTTTCCACATCCACTTTCTCCTAATAAAGCAACATGATGACCTTTCTCAACTACTAAACTAAGGTTATTAATAACTGTTTTTTCTTCTAAGTAACTAAATGATATATTCTTAAGTAAAAGCATTTCTATTTTTTATGAAAGGCAAATATAATAATATACCCCTAAGCACTATAGAACATTAACTATTTAAACATAAAAAAGGCCATCCGTTAAGATGACCTTTTTTATATTTATACCCTTAAAATTACTTAGCAGCTAAATAACGCTCTGCATCTAATGCTGCGATACATCCTGATCCAGCAGCCGTGATAGCCTGTCTGTAATCTTTATCTTGAACATCTCCACAAGCAAACACCCCTTCTACATTCGTTTTACTTGTTTTACCTTGTGTAATTAAATATCCAGTTTCGTCCATTTCTAACTCTCCTTTAAAGATATCAGTATTTGGTTTATGACCGATAGCTACGAAAAAACCAGTAGCAGCGATATCTGTAAGCTCTCCAGTCACATTATTCTTAACGCGAATACCTGTCACTACATTTCCATCTCCTAGTACCTCCTCTGTAGAAGTATTTAATAGTACTTCTATATTTTCAGTGTTGCGCACGCGCTCTTCCATAATACGAGACGCACGGAACTTATCAGTACGCACTAGCATCGTTACTTTCTTACATAGTTTAGATAAGTAATGAGCTTCTTCACATGCAGAATCTCCTGCTCCTACGATCACTACCTCTTGGTTTCTATAAAAGAATCCATCACACACTGCACATGCAGATACTCCACCTCCTAGAGATAGGTAATGTTGTTCTGATGGTAATCCTAAATACTTAGCCGTAGCCCCAGTAGAGATAATAACTGTATCAGCGTGAACTTCTGTTGTTTCATTCACCCACACTTTTTTTACTTCTCCAGTTAATTCTGCTTTTGTAACCCATCCATCGCGAATATCAGTACCGAATCGTTGAGCTTGAGCTTGTAACTGCATCATCATCTCTGGTCCAGTTACTCCTTCTGGATATCCAGGAAAATTCTCTACTTCATTAGTAGTAGTTAACTGTCCTCCAGGTTGCATTCCTTGATACATTACAGGCGCCATATTAGCACGTGCTGCATAAATAGCTGCTGTATATCCAGCAGGCCCTGATCCGATAATTAGACACTTTACTCTCTCTATAGTTGACATATTTGTTCGTTTAATTTTGTTTCTAAACAAAAATACTTTTTTAAACCAATATGTCTACATAAAAATGATTTAAAATATCAATTATAGCATTCTTAAAATCTATATGCTCAATTTATTCTTAGGTCATTCCTTGTATTAAATAGATATTCTCAACATAAAGCTGAATCTAGTAGTTAAACTTTATACAATATATACACAGATAACAAACATTAACCACATAAATAACACATAATCCAAAACAAATAACTAACTAATCAATAACAAGTTATACTATTAATTAAAAAAATATGAAATATTTTAATCAAGATTCCTTGTTCATCCAGAATATTCCACTATATTTGCACTCGCAATGACAGAATAAGTCTAGCGGGGTGTAGCGTAGCCCGGTCATCGCGCCTGCTTTGGGAGCAGGAGGTCGCAGGTTCGAATCCTGCCACCCCGACTTTTTCGGCATCAAAATGTGCCTAAATCCGTAAGTATCAATTACTTACGGA
>JBOFGJ010000344.1:0-9139 GCA_051649065.1 Flavobacterium sp.
AAAGCCTCTATGATATCATTAGCTATCTCGTTTAGTTTAGTTTTCGTATCTAGTTTAGCTAATTCGATATCAATCTTAGCTTCTTTAATATTTCCCTTATTTCTATCAAATATGGGTAAGTCAAATGAAACTCCAAAACCAACGAAGTCACGCATAATATTTCCTCCTCTATCATAATCTACGCCTAGTGTAATGTCAGGTACACGTTGTGCTTTCTCTATTTCAAATCTCTTGAGAGATTGTTTCTCTAGTGTCTTGCTCTTTAAGGCATCTGGTCTTTCTTCTTGCGCTGTGATAATCCAATCTTCTAATTTTAGTTCAGATACCTCTTTATTTGGGGCGATTAGCAAATCTGTTATTTCTACTTGCGTATTGTTACCTATACTGATGTAATTCTTAAAGTCTTTGATTGCTTCTTCTAACTCTTTGTTGATATTAAGCAATTCCTTTTTAAACTGAAGCTCAGCAGCTTTTAGTCTGATATATTGGGCTTGACTAATGTTACCTTGTTGTAATTGATTCTTATAAGCTGCTGTAAGATTTTGACTATTTTCTATCTGTTTCACATATATCTTACGTTGTTCTTGAAGCATCTGAATGTCAGAAAGATTGTTTCTTAACTCTAGTTTAAGTTCTCTTATAATACTCTCAAACTCCTGTCTTTTCTCTTCTATAGTTAGTTTTTGTAACTCGATAGTCTTTTTTCGCTTACCACCTGTTTGAATCATTTGTTCTACTCTAAAGGCGTATTGTTGTGATTCACCCCAATTGCCTATTAGTTTTGGTTGCTCTTCTATATCTGAGGTTCTCCAGAAGTTAACTTCAGAAACCTCGAAAGTAGGGTTAGGCCATAAACGAGCTTGTAATAATTGGGCTTCAGCTTGTGATATTTCAAGATTCTTAGCTATAAGGTCTAGATTCTGCTCTAAGAACATTGCCTCAGCACTTTCCTTTGAAAGAATTAGTGTTTTCTTATTGTCATCCTGAGCGAAAGACCCCAAGCTTAAAGCACATAAAACCGTTACTAAAGTATTTTTAAACATAGTCTATTTATTTTAAGGTCAAAATTATTACTTGATACTTATAGGGAGCTTTGAATTTGATTAGATACAGATTAAAACAACATTAGAATACGATTAGAAAGTTATCTAATCACTTTTTTAAAACATCGCATTATATAGTATATCTCTTTTCATTTGTTCTAAATGTACTCCTTTACAAGATAATGAATTATTATTATTTGTTAAAAATATTAACTTTTAAAGAGATGTGCAAAAGAAGTCTTTTATCCCATAATGTTCTTAATACAAAAAAGAAGCCAAAAATCACAAGCAACGGTAAAATAACACAATAATAATCTTTGCATTAATGGAATAACTACAAATCGTGATGTGATGATTCGTAAAAAATGTTAGTCAAATATTCTTTATTGTGAATAATTCAAGATTTGTAGTCTACTTTTTATTATAAAAAGATGGCAAAATTATTGTAATTACTAAAAGGAAGTATATTATTGAGAATTTATGCACAGCATTAAATTTATATTGTTTGAATATTATGATTTATTATGATTGAAATTTTGTATTTTGTACTATATCAATATTGAAAATCTACTGAAGTAGTACAGGTTTTGAATGTTAGGTATTATCTAGTATCAGCCGTAATGACTAGGTTTTTAAAAATTACTAATTAGGACAGATAATACTCTTCTGTAAGAATTTAAGAACAGAGAGTCATTAAACGAATTATTTGAATTTTATCATTTTGGAGGCGATTGAGGCTTGAAATGATACAGTAATAATAAAAAATAAATTGAAAGAGAAAATAAATACTAAAAATTGAAGCTATGCAAGATGCAACAGGAGTAATCAAAAAATTAAAGAGAATGATGGGGATTAAGACTGATCTTCAACTTTCTGAAATTCTTGATGTTAAACCAAATACTATTTCTTCGTGGAAAAAAAGAGATAGTTTGCAGTACGAAGGGTTAATTGCACTTTGTAAGGAACACAAGATTGATTTAAACGAACTGTTTTTTTCTGATTCGACAGCAGTATACAATACTAGCTATCACAAGAGAAAAGTAAAAATGATATCTATTGATCATCACTTCGAATACTTTTTGGATTCTGAGAAGACTTTAGCTACTGCACCTAGTTATGTATTCCCTACTACAGAAGAAGTAGATACAGCATTTCAGGTTTCTGTAGATAATATGTATCCGACGATAAAGATGACTTCTTATGTAATTACCAAGAGAATAACATTAAAGGATTTGCAACTATGGCATATCTATCTGTTTATTCTTAAAGATAAAGGTATTGTGATTTACCGCTTTAAGCGTATAGCAGATGATGGTACTCTTTTATTAATAAGTGATAATCCTAATTTTGAGAATATCCAAGTTAAACCGGGAGACGTTAGAGAAGTATTCTGTGTGAGAGGTGCATTCTTACCAAATATGAAAACTGCTACTGAATTATAAACAGTAACTTAATATATATAAAGAAGGCTAAGCAGACTGCTTAGCCTTCTTTATATATATTAAGTTCTAAATATGTGAATAAAACTAAATGCCCTATATTTGAAAAAAAAAGATGAATATAAAAGCACCAGGCTGGAATAGCTATTTAAAAGAAGAAATGTCTTCTCTATACTTTAAGACTCTAATGGAAACAGTTGATTCTCTATACCAATCATCAACAGTATTTCCTCCTAAAGAAGAGGTTTATAAAGCTTTTGATTTAGTAGATTTTAAAGATGTAAAAGTAGTTATCATTGGTCAAGATCCATATCACGGTGCTTTTCAGGCAAATGGTCTCTCATTCAGTGTTAGCAAAGGCGTTAAACTACCTCCGAGCTTAGTGAATATCTATAAGGAGCTAGAAAGTGATTTAGGTATCCGCAATCTCAATGGCGATTTAAGCAAATGGGCAGAGCAGGGGGTATTCTTATTAAACGCTACTCTAACTGTAGAAGAAAAGAAAGCAGGTTCTCACCAAAAAATTGGTTGGGAGAAGTTCACAGATGCTGTTATAGAACAGTTAAGCACACACCGTGAGGATATCGTATTTATCCTATGGGGAAGTTACGCACAGAAAAAAGGAAAGAATATAGATCGCTCTAACCACTGTGTGATAGAGACTGTACATCCATCTCCTTTATCTGTATACAGAGGATTCTATGGCAGTAAACCCTTTTCTAAATCAAATGACTATTTAGCTTCTAAAGGAATCAAAACAATAGACTGGAAGGTTTAATTCAATTAGGAATTTTTTAGCCTATAGTACTCTTCTCTTATGTAGGACATTAGGTAATATTGTTTAATGACACGAAGTCGGGAGACTTTGCGTAGCAGTATATTCCATCTTTTAAGTAAAGAATGTAATTAACTTAGTTTGTTTTGATATGTTTAAGATAAAAAACCAAGAGTTTGAGGTAAAGTATGCTTATTTAGATGCTTTTATAGATAGTTCAATGAAACAGTTAGTCTTCGGATTACAAATAAAGGCTGAAGACACTAAGGGTAGATTAAATAGAAGTGACCTGTATTTTAATTCAGAGCTATTATTATTTATCAATCCTAATGAACTGAATCAATGGCAAGATATTGCAGGATATGATATAGAATGGGAAGATTATCAAGAAGAGGAGGGGAAGCCTAGAGCTCTTTTTTATGTTTATGAACATACAGGAGTGTATAATGCAAAAATCAACTTTAGAAAAGTCAATGGCAAAATAATAGTCAAAATATCTGCTACTATTGACATTTATGCAGATGATGATTTTGATGAAGCACTACCACTTGAAATAGAAACAGAGGTTCAATTCTTTGGTATACTCTGCGGAAAGAGAAGTGCAGAAGAATGCGCTGAATTAATTGGCAATTATTTAAATATTGACCATTTAAAATATGTTCAAAACCAATACAATGTATCACTACTAGTTCCTAAAGATACGGACATGGAAACAAATTTATTAGTACTAGGTGATTATTAAAAGAAAAACATAAACACTAAATAATTAAATATGAAAAAATTACTACTTAGTACATTAGCTTTTATGGCTATCTCTACAGCTGCGATAGCTCAGCATCATGAAGAAGGAAAGACCAAAGTAAGCTTTGGGGTTAAAGCTGGATTTAATCAAACTATAGTTACAAAAATAGATGATGTAGTTGGTAAATCAGGTTTTCATATTGGAGGTGTAGTAGAAGCTAAGTTTTCTAAGCGATTTGCATTGCAAGGAGAACTTTTATATACACAAATGGGAGGTAAGTTAGAAAGCCTTGATATTCCATGGATGTCTACAGTTTCATATAATGGAAAGGTAAAGCTAAATTATATTGCTGTTCCAATAATGGCTAAAGTTTTTATAACCGAGGGTTTCAATATTCAAGTAGGGCCACAATTTAACTTTGCTGTTAAAACAGAAGGAGAAATAAATGGAAAGACTGGTGATATAGGAGAGTTAGTAAATAAGTTTGACCTAGGGCTTAATGCTGGTTTAGGTTATGATTTTAGAAATAATCTGTTTATTGATATGAGAACTAGTTTTGGAGTAATTGATGTCTTCAAGGATGTTCCTACTAGCAATAAAAACTTTGCATTTATGGTAGGTGTAGGGTATAAGTTCTAGTGCAATCAAAGTATAAAAAAAACGGAAGCTATATAGCTTCCGTTTTTTTATGATGAATTACCTATCTAAGGTAATTGTAGTTCTAAATCCGTAATTAATTACAATTTTCTTCTTTTTAGTTCTGTTTCGATAAGATCTAACTCTCTATTTGTTTGACCAGCAACAGAAGTATTCTCTTGTGCTCTTCTGATCAAATAAGGAATTACATCACGTACAGGTCCGAATGGTAAGTATTTAGCTACATTAAACTTCTCTTTTGCTAAGTTAAAGCTAATGTTATCACTCATTCCGTATAACTGTCCGAAGTATAATCTACGGTCATTGTGTGCGATATTGTGTTTCTCTAGTAAGTCAATGATTAAGTAAGAACTCTTCTCATTATGTGTACCTGCGAATAAAGCCATAGTAGCGATGTTATCTAACATATAAGTAACACCAGCATCATAGTTAACATCAGTAGCCGCTTTATCTACACAGATAGGAGATTTATATCCTTTCTCAGTAGCTCTTTCGCGTTCTACCTCCATATAAGCACCACGTACTACTTTCATACCTACATGGAATCCTTCAGCTTTAGCTATCTCGTGTAGGTCTTTTAGATACTGTAATCTGTCCCAACGGTACATCTGTGCAGTATTATAGATAAGTGCTTTCTCTTTGTTGTATTTGCGCATCATATCTAGACAGATATCATCAGCAGCCTCTTGCATCCAGCTGTGTTCAGCATCGATAAGCAATAATACATCATTATCAAAAGCAAATTTACACGCCATATTAAAACGATAAAGGATACGTTCCCATTCTTTCTCTTCCTCAGCAGTGAAAGCTACTTTCTCACCTTTTTTAACGAACATATCAAATCTACCAAAACCAGTAGGTTTAAATACAGCAAAAGGGATAGAGTCAGGACGTTCTTTAGCATACTCGATAGTCTTTAAAGTCATATTTAAAGCTGCATCAAATTGCTTTTCTGTTTCCTTACCTTCTACAGAATAATCTAATACAGATGCTACACTACCTTTAGCGTACATATTATCTACTACGCTTAGACAATCTTCTTCACTAATCCCACCACAGAAGTGATCAAATACAGTTGAACGGATTAAACCAGTAACAGGCAAATGTGTTTTGATTGCAAAGTTTGCAAGGGAAGAACCCAATTTTACTAGAGTAGGTTTGCTGATCATTTTAAATAAAAAATGAGCTCTCTTTAATTCTTTATTATTCTTAAGAGCAAAAGCTACTTCAGTATTATTAAATAAATTTTTCATTATAAAAAGTAAATTCGTTAGGCAAATATAATTACTCTTTTAATAATAATTTAATAGTTTTTGGTATTTATGGGCTTATTTTAAATTTACTGCATTTTTAGAAAATGACTAAAGATTATGCAGTGTTCTCTTTTTAATAATTAAATAATTGTATCTAATTGCTTTTTTGACCTCATATATATAAGCTAGACTTATATCAGTAGGCTGTTAAATTCAATTGCGACAAATGTATTTTCACTTTTTAGCAGAGAAAAAGTTATAAAATCATAAGCAAACGCATGAATATTTTAGACTATTAATTCTAAAAGGAGTGATTGAATTAAAACCATTATTCAAATCACCTAAATAAGTAAGTGACCTATTCCATCTTGTCCTTAATGGCATATATCTGCGCTCTCGAGTTAATATCTAGTTTGATATAAATCTTGCTAATATGGTATTTACATGTATTAACAGAAATAAACAGTTCATCTGCTATTTCCTTATTAGTAGCCCCCTCCCATAATAGGCTCAATACCTCAAGTTCACGATCAGTTAAACTGTATTTATTCTTTATTTGGAATAGAGGCTCTTCTTTTGACGCTGATTTCTCCTCGTTATTTCTAGTAATAATATCCGCATTAATGCTTTTCTCGTGTTCTAACTTTGTATGGTAATCTTTTACCATATCCATATATTGATAGATATGTTTTTTATAAATGGAGTTTCTCTCGCTTACTTTTTTCAACTCTAGAAGTGTGATACAACTAGAGGTGATAAGAATAGGCAATCCCATTAAACGCAATGTAGGCCATACTATAAATAATTCAAATAGCTTATCATTCACAGAAGGTGCTAATATAATAGTCGTAGTGGCTATACAGATTATCAAAAACGAAATATAGTTTTTATAGCTATAACTGTGGTTTAGAATAAAGAATAAGTACAACGCAAGAATCGTTAGTAATGTCGTTATAGGATGTATGAAACTATTTCCATCTCTAGGAATAATAAACAAATTAGAGATTAACTCTATCGCTATTAAGGCAAATAATACGATGATCCCAGTCTTGTAAAATTGCTGTTTATGTTTAAAACGCAAAAAAGGGTAGGGCTGTAAGATCAATAGTACTAAAGAAGTCCCAATGTTCCAAGCAACTAAATATCCAATAGTAGCGTGATGTTCAGGCATATAAAAATAGATGATATCCTTCGTCAAAAAACTCAGAAATATACTCAACTGCAAGAGCAAGTTAAACCCTAGTTTCTTATATTTAAAACTTACATATAGGGTAAATAGGATGATAAGAGATAGAAACGAAATACCATAATACAACCCTATAATAATGTATTTAGGGGTATCCGATTCAAAAAAAGGAAACTGATTTAATAGTGGTAGTGCAATCATATATTATTTATACCTATTACGTGTTTTCATTATAAAAACAGAATAGTAATTTATAATTAAAGCAATAAAAGTATAAGGTACTTTTATGCTTTCATTCTGCGAAAATACTCAAAAAAATAGTCTAGTCCTCTATTAAAACTGTTTCTTTACACGATAAACCCAAATTAAGCATTAGCCAAATACTGCAAAGTATTTCTACTTCATATCTCTTTCATTTATTCTAAAACCATACTACAGTATGCTTTTAGAATAAATGAAAGAGCTATTTTGTATAATTACTTTTCGTTTATATGTCTATCGCTTAATCTGGGTTAAAAAAGGCTAGGTGGACTAGGTGGACATTGGGGGACAATGTATCTGTCTAAATAACAATGCTTAGTTGTGTTTTACATCTGTTCTGAATTTTTAAGACAAATTATAAAACTCCTTCTACTCTCTATGTTCTCCTGACAGAGTCTGTGAAAGCAGAGTCTGTGAGAAGGATCACATTCTATTTATAACACTTGACAAAACATATCTGCAATCTACATCACAACATCACAGGGCCAAACGTCAAGAAAATGTCTAGTAGACATTTTTAGTGATGGAGCTAGCCGGCGCGCGAGGGGAAATCACAGCATCACAACATCACAGCATCACAACATCACAACATCACAAAAAAACAAAAAAACAAAAAAACAAAAAAGCCCAACGAAAGTTGGACTCTTAATAACTAATTTAACTCTAATTCTATATCTTTTAATTCCTTTAATATCGATTCCTTATCCTGGACGAAGTAAGTCATATCATTAGTAAATAGCGTTTGATAATAACTAATTCCGTCTAACATATTCTGTTTAGTCTTTGCCAATTTCTTTACTCTAGGCATAGCATTATCAGATTCGATAGCTTTTAATTCTTTTCTATAGTGATCTAGATACATTCTCAATTCCTTCATTAAGAAGTGTGGACGTTCCACTGTGTCTATTACATTATCTCTACCATAGATATGATTAACCATACGCTTAAGAGAAACCTCCTTAGTGAAGTACGCTATATTCGGTCCAGGACATATAGCAACCCCTTGAGATTCACCTTTGATAGGTAAGTTATGCTCTAAGAAAGAAGCATTGGCTAGACCTATACATAGACAAGATTTTCCTGTAATTTGGTTATACTTAGCATCAAAATCTTGTTTTGTCATTGTGTCCTTTTGTTGCATTAAAGCATCTATCTGTATCGTTTGATACTTTCTTGACGCAGTACACAGTCCCTCATTATCATACTCTTTATTTAGTGCTAAATACTTACGAGGACAAGAGCTCCCTGCTTTATTTTTCTCTATTCTACCAGATTTAAAGTATTCATTAGTAGTTCCCTTAACGCTGTTAAACGGCACTCCTAAAGGAGAAATATCACTTAAGTATAGATCGTCCTCTTTCGCATTCGCTAATAAATCACGAGTTTGTTGATCAACAGAAGTAGCCTCAGGCACTAATAAGAATGGCGATCCCCAACCCACAGAATCTACGGCATAGATATCTAATAAGAACTGATGCTCTGCTGCTGTTCCTACACCACCTTGAGCAGTTACTTTTAAATCTAGAGGAGATGTAGGTACATATCTCTCTTTTTGAGTTAAAGACTTCACTAGCAAATCGTGTGTAGAGGCGATTAATTCTTCTCTTCTTTCTTTAAACTCTTTTAGTATAGCTCCCATCAGGTATCCCTCAGTAGCGAAGGCGTGCCCTCCACAGTTAAGCCCTGATTCGATGCGATATTCAGATACCCAAAGTCCTTTCTTCGCTAAGAAATTTCCTTGAATTAATGCTGATCTAAAATCACTTACCTTTAGGATAATCTT
>JBOFGJ010000345.1:0-7219 GCA_051649065.1 Flavobacterium sp.
TTATAATCACTCTCCCACTTCTTAAACCCTGGTAAGAAAGCACCTGTATAGTTTTTGCGCTCTACGAACATATGTACAGTCTCACCATACGTATAGATACCAGCACGGACTACTTCTCCGAATTCATCTTTCTCTACCACAGGTTCCATATATGACTTCGCTCCACGGCTAGTAGTCTCCTCATAAGCTTTACGAGCATCCTCTACCCACAGCGCTACTACTTTTACTCCATCACCGTGCTTTACGATATGATTATTTAATTCTGACTCTGCTGTTAACGGAGTGGTTAATACGATTCTAATTTTATCTTGTATTAAAACATAAGATGCTCTATCTCTAACTCCGGTTTCTAATCCAGCATAAGCTAAAGATTGAAATCCAAATGCTGTCTTGTAAAAATGTGCTGCTTGTTTTGCATTTCCAACGATGAATTCAATATAATCAGTTCCTAATAAGGGCAAGAAATCCTGTGCCCCTTCAAATATTTTTTCTAGTCCAAATTCTACAGACTTTACTTCTTTACTCATGATTTATAGTTTTTAGGTTGTTGTTTGTTTTTTACTTTTCTGGCTCTAACCAAGATTGGTAATACTTTTCGTCTGCTATTTTCATCGCTTCTTCTGTCACCATTAGGGGTTTAAACGTATCCACCATTACTGCTAATTCCTGTGTTTCTGTCTTACCGATAGAGCGCTCTGCTGCACCGGGATGTGGACCATGTGGAATACCTGCAGGATGTAAAGATATATGCCCAGCCTCGATATCATTACGACTCATAAAATCGCCATCTACATAATACAACACCTCATCACTATCAATATTACTGTGATTATATGGTGCTGGTATAGATTCAGGATGGTAATCATAAAGTCGGGGAACAAAAGAACAAATCACAAAAGCGTCTGTCTCAAAAGTCTGATGTACAGGAGGCGGTTGGTGAATACGTCCTGTAATCGGCTCAAAGTCGTGAATCGAGAACGCATATGGATAATTATAACCGTCATATCCCACTACATCAAACGGATGAGTAGCATACACCATATCAAATATCTCATCCTGTTTTCTAACTTTAATAAGGAAGTCTCCCTCTTCATCATGTGTTTCTAACACATCAGGACGGCGAATATCTCTCTCACAAAAAGGTGAGTGTTCTAATAACTGACCGAACCAGTTACGATAGCGTTTTGGAGTATAAATTGGTCTTCTAGACTCAACTATAAATAATCGATTATCCTCTGTATCAAAGTCTATTTGGTAGATAACACCTCTTGGTATTAATAGATAATCTCCATACTTAAAGGTTAGATTTCCTAACATAGTACGCAGAGTACCTGTTCCTTTATGAACAAAAAGCAACTCGTCAGAATCTGTATTCTTATAGAAATAGGTCTTCATTGACTCTTTAGGAGCTGCTAATACTATAGTACAGTCACTATTAGTCAACACCGCTTTTCGACTATCTAAATAATCACTTTCAGGCTCTACTTGAAATCCTCTTAGACGATAAGATTGGATATTATTAGCTTTTGCTATTTTAGGAGCAACACTGTACTGCCCTAAAATCTTCTTAACCTGAGTAGGTCGATGTTCGTGATACATATTAGTTGACATCCCGTCAAAGCCAATCGTACCAAATAATTGCTCATAATACAAGTCACCATTCTCTTTTCGGAATATGGTATGACGTTTAGGGGGGATCTTCCCTAAGTGGTGATATAAAGGCATAGTTTCTTATATTTTTTTGGTTGGTAATAAAAAAAGATAGGGTACCTATAACATATCATCAATGTAAAACCTCAACATTTAACTGCATTAAGACCTTTCAACAAAACTGTTGGAAATAAAGAAGTGTTTACACATACCTACGAATAAAGTCTTAACATCATAAGAATGCTCAATAGACTATTCATAAAATACACGCAATGGGTTTTACTATTGAAGTAAATATCGGTTATTAATAAGGATACAATACATAAAGAATCTCACTCCGGCTTGCGCTTGATGAGGAACTTTAAATATGCTAATAAACCGTCCCATTGTGTTTTCATAATAACACAAATATCGACATAAAAATGAATTATACAACTTTTAGTCTAAATTTATTTTAACTATAAACAACAAAACACTAGATATAGAAACATATCGACAAATGAACACTCCGTTAAACCTTGATTAAGCATTAGCCAAATACTGCTAAGTATTACTACTTCATATCTCTTTCATTAGCTCTATAACATGCTTTAATTAATTCAGACTTTTCTTGTATAATTGCTTTTCGTTTACATGTCTCTCGCTTAATCTGGGTTAAATGAAAATAGCTCACGAAGTGAATACTTCGTGAGCTATTTTATATGTTAACCTATTTATTCTAGAACCAGAATCCAACAGCAAATATAGCTAATGTACTTCCCGTCTCAGGTGAGTAAGTATATTTAAACTCTATAGGGCCAAGTATTGTCTGCATTCCATATCCAACAGCATATCCAGAATACTTCGCTCTAGTAAACCATTCTGAACTAGTGAAAATCTTATCTCCAGCATTAGCATAATTCGCAGTAAAGTTAATATGATGTTTTTTAAATATTTCGTAGTCAAATGTGACGCTACCAGCTATAAATGAATTACCTCCTATTCCCATCAAATCATATCCAAAAAAAGGAATAAGATTATCTCTATCTGCAAATCCATATCCTCCTAAAAAATATCCAAAACCAAGACTTGGCAATCCTCCTACTACTGTACCTAATCTAGACTTAAGATCCACTGCTAACTTATCTGTAATATGAGTAGCATATCCTACTTGTCCTGTCACTGTAGAGAAATTCTCAAAATCATACACACTATTTTGTAAACTATTACTAGAATAAAAGAAGTTCTTATATTCCCCCTTAAACAAAAATCCCTTACGAGGAAAGTACTTATTATCATAAGTATCTACAGTTACATTAGCAAAACCTCCTAAGTAGTGATTTCGATCAAATCTCGCAGATGGAACATTCAATGTTTTACTTCTAATATCTAAGAAACGATGCTCTATACCGATATTTAATAAATATTTCTGCTTATAGAATGACTGAAAATATAGTTTATTCTCTAAATCAGCATAATCTACACCAAATTTAGATGGCGCATTCTCTATTACATTACTATTTCCTACAGCATCAACTAGCATCTGATAAGGAAGATCTCTTTTAAACTGATTATATCGCGAAGACACACCTACACTCCAATAAAATCCATTATCTATAAAATAATTAAAATTGTAACGAACATTATCTCCTAGTGCTAAGTCTAAAGACGCCACATCACTTTTAGTAAATAAGTTCTTTTGTGTCACATTTACTAAAGCTGCTGCTTTATATAAACCATCATAATGCACTCCTAACTTTAAATATCTATTAACAGGGTTCTCTACTAAAGTCATATCCAACTCATCTTTATCCCCATCAGCAATAAAGCGATAGGTCATACTACTAAAGTTTTCTGTACCATTTAGCTGGGTTATTCCTTCTGACATTTGGTCAAAAGAAATCTTCGTATTTGGTTTGAAACCAAGTTTACCATGTACATATCTACGCGTAAATCTATTCAATCCATGAATATCTATATCTGAGATACGAATAGAATCAGACTGTTTAGGCACATAATGTTCTTTCACTACATCTTTATTTCCTCCCAACAATTTTAAATCAACTATCACCTTATTTGCTGCATCGACACCTCTAGAAATAATAGGTTCACCTTTATCAAAAGAAACTACTGTATATCCTACAATATCAGGTTTGATATAAACATCCGTCTTAGGCAATTTATCTTTCATTTGTCTAATCGTAGAATAATTCGATATCTGAAGTAATAAATCAGGAGCACCTTGTATCTCCTTAATTGTCTTTAAATCATCTTGTACATCCACACCAATAACTATATCGGCCCCCATCTCACGTAGCTGATCAATAGGATAATTATTTACCACACCTCCATCTATAAGATACTTCCCATCTATCTCTACAGGAGCAAACAACGAGGGAAAAGCCCCACTCGCTAAGATTACTTGAGGCAAATATCCTTTCTTAAGTACCACATCTTCTCCTGTTTCAAGATCTGTAGCGATACATAAAAATGGAATCTTTAACTTGCTAAAATCATCTACATGACGGACATGTGCTAATAATCTGTTCATCAAATTATAGTTATACATCCCTCTTGACAATGCCTTTGGAAAACCTATTTTAAAGTTATCAAATGGCAATGACAATGCATATATTTCATCATTCTTTTTTTCATAAAATGACTTTGAGATACGTGGTATATAATCCTTAATTAACGCAGAGACATCTATACTATTAAAAATTGAGTCTAATTCTGTAGCGGTATACCCAGAAGCATAAAGACCACCAACGATAGCCCCCATACTTGTACCTGCAATATAATCTATCTTGACTCCTTCTTCCTCAAGCACTTTTAGTACCCCGATATGAGCTAATCCTTTAGCTCCACCTCCACTAAGTACTAAACCTACCTTAGGTCTTTTCTTATCACCCTCTGCCCCATAACTACTAGTTACTAAACAGATAGAAAACAATGAAAGTATTAATAATCTATACATAGCTTTTATTTTTCAACTAATTTAATTGAAAAAAATCAAATACTAGCTTCCCTTTTGACTTTCCTATTACTTTTTCTAAATCTGCTTGACTTGCCTCTTTGATTCTCTTTGTTGATTTAAAGTGATTCATCAGCGTAGTCTTAGTCTTTTCACCTACTCCCGTAATATTATCAAGTTCACTTGTTATCGCATTTTTACTTCTCTGGTTTCTGTGAAAGGTCAGACCAAATCTATGCGCTTCATCTCTAAGGTTAATAATCACCTTCATCGTCTCTGATCGCTTATCTAGATAAAGCGGAATACTATCACCTGGATAAAATATTTCTTCAAGTCGTTCTGCTAAACTGATAATAGAAACCTTTCCTCTTATTCCAAGCTGATCTAGGCATTTTAAAGCTACACCTAACTGTCCTTTTCCTCCATCAATCACGATTAAGTCAGGCAAAGGCAATCCCTCATCTAACACTCGCTTATAACGTCGATACACAATCTCTTCCATTGAGTCATAATCATTAGGTCCCTCGACTGTCTTCACATTAAAGTGTCGATAATCTTTCTTACTTGGCTTACCATCTTTAAACACTACACATGCTGCAACAGGATTAGTTCCTTGTATATTTGAATTATCAAAACACTCGATATGGCGAGGCTCCACATGCATACGCAAATCTTTCTTCATCTGTGTCATAATACGATTCACATGACGTTCAGGATCTACTATTTTGATTTGTTTTAACTGATCTATTCTATAATACTTTGCGTTACGTTCAGATAAGTCTAAAAGTTTTTTCTTATCTCCTAATTTAGGTACGGTCACATGTATTCCCTCTTGAACCTCAACTTCAAATGGAGTAATAATCTCTTTAGAGTTTAAGTGAAAACGCTCTCTTAATTCTGTAATCGCCAATTCTAACAACTCCTCATCCGTCTCATCTAATTTCTTCTTCAGTTCCATCGTATGCGAACGAATTATAGCCCCATAAGACACTTGAAGGAAGTTCACATAAGCAGCCCCCTCATCCGAGATGATAGAGAACACATCCACATTGCTAATCTTAGAACTAACAATAGTTGATTTAGACTGATAATTCTCTAGTAAGTCTATCTTATCTTTTACTTTCTGCGCCTCCTCAAATTCCATATTAGAAGCCAATTCCATCATATAATCCTTAAACTCCTTAAGACTATCTTTAAAATTTCCTTTCAGAATATCTCGAATCGCTCTAATCTTATTCTCATATTGCACTTCACTCTCACGCTCTTCACATGGTCCACCACAGTTGCCGATATGATACTCTAGACACACCTTATATTTTCCACTTCTTATATTACTTGTAGTCAAATCAAGACTACAAGTACGCAAAGGATATAACTCTTTAATCAAATCAATCAATGTATGTACTGTCTTGATACTCGTATAAGGTCCGAAGTACTCTGATCCATCCTTCACCATACGACGTGTAGTAAACACTCTCGGAAAAGGTTCTTTCTTAATACATATCCATGGATAACTCTTATCGTCCTTTAGCAATACATTATAACGCGGCTGTAACTGCTTGATCAAGTTATTTTCTAGCAGTAATGCATCTGTCTCCGTAGGCACAACGATATGCTTTATCGTCACAATCTTCTTCACCAACACATTTGTCTTGGCGTTATCATGTATTTTATTAAAGTACGAACTAACCCTTTTCTTTAAGTTTTTAGCCTTACCTACATACAGAATCTTGTCATCCTTATCATAGTATTGATATACTCCTGGTTGATCTGGTAATGTCTGTATCTGTACCGCTAAAGAAGGTGAAACTTGCATAAGTAAATATTATACTCACAAAAATACTAAAACTATTTCCTTTGCTAAAAAAACTGTTCAGTTTATACAAGACGCTACGCTTAATTAGGTATTAATAATCAGTGCCTACGGCATAATGAAATATAGAATGTGTATTCTCATATAGCATCACACACGATATCCACCAGACATATAAGGTACAGATTCAATTAGACCAACACGCCTCCTATCACATTCACTAAAAACATCTACAAGATGTTTTTTGAATACTCTATCCTATGTCTCACAGCTCGCCAAACCATAACCACAAACAATGTCATGCTGACGGAGGAAGCACCTCACAAGTAGCACTACACAGTAACTTCTGCACTATCGTCAACCCATAAAACAGTAAAAAAAAGACGATTACAAACAAAATATTCATGTCTTTGTACATCATTCCCTTAAAAACCAATCAATATGAAAGCTCAACTAATTCAAGATAATGAAGGTAAAACTACAGGAATTTTCATTACTATGGAAGATTGGGAGCAAATCAAAAAAACAATAAAACAAATCACATCAAATCCTCTAGGTTTCGAAGTAAAATATAGAGATATACAAATAGCTTTTATCTCTATATTTCCGTACGGTATTCACTATTAATTTAACCATAACACAAATATTATCAATATTTTAGATACAATTCATACTTCACTAGATCCTAACGATTAATATTATCATAGCACATAAGCTACTCTACACAATAAATAGTCGGCGAGTTATTAAACCCATTGTTATAAATATACATCCTATGACATGCAGGACATTTCACTACTATA
>JBOFGJ010000346.1:0-1032 GCA_051649065.1 Flavobacterium sp.
AGATTTTAGCAAAGATTGTTACAACAGGAAAGAATAGATTAAAATCTGTATATGATCCTACTTGTGGTTCAGGTTCTTTATTGTTACGTGTTGCACGTGAAGTGAAAGATGTCAATAATTTTTATGGACAAGAGATGAACCGAACAACGTATAACCTTGCGAGAATGAATATGATCTTGCATGGTGTACATTATTTGAAATTTGATATTAAACAAGAAGATACATTAGAACATCCTCAACATTTGAATGATATGCCTTTTGAGGCTATCGTTGCAAATCCACCTTTCTCAGCTAATTGGAGTGCTAATCCATTATTTTTAAGTGACGATCGCTTTAGTCAATATGGTAAGTTAGCACCTGCAAGTAAAGCTGACTTTGCTTTCGTTCAACACATGATTTATCATCTTGCTGAGAACGGTACAATGACTATTGTTTTACCTCATGGGGTGTTATTTAGAGGGGCAGCTGAATTACATATTCGTAAGTACCTTATTGAGCAAAAGAACTACTTAGATGCTGTAATTGGACTTCCTGCTAATATCTTTTATGGCACAAGTATTCCAACTTGTATTTTAGTGTTTAAGAAATGTAAAGAAGACCCTGATCATATTTTATTTATTGATGCAAGTAAAGACTTTGAGAAAGTAAAAAACCAAAATATGTTGCGTGAGGAACATATTGAGAAAATTGTAGATACTTATCGTAACAGAACAGCAATAGATAAATACAGTCATTTAGCTACATTAGAGGAAGTTGCAGAAAATGATTATAATCTAAATATACCTCGATATGTTGATACTTTTGAAGAAGAAGAGGAGATAGATATACATGCTGTAATGAAAGAAATAAAGTCTTTGGAAGCTAAACGTACTGAATTAGACAAGGAGATTGATGTTTATTTCAAAGAATTAGGACTAGTTTTTTAATTTTTTATATCCTTAATGTTATTACTAACGAAAATTAAATGATTAAAATGACAAGTAAAAGATTAAAAGATAAGAAGGTTCCTAATTTGAGATTTCCTGGATTTGA
>JBOFGJ010000347.1:0-3339 GCA_051649065.1 Flavobacterium sp.
AAAAAGTCAATGACTACTCCTTAACGAGTGGCATTGACTTTTTATTTAAGATTTTAGGCTTTTTAAACAAAATCTCCCATAACCTTATATTTTCTATTTTGATTTATTTTTTGTTTTTTCTATATTCTGATAGGGTACAATCTAAACGAACGCCTTAAAATCAAAATTACAAAGCCTTAAAAATAATTTCCGAACGTATTTTCTGAACTAATGTTTGTTATTTACTTTAAACGAACGATATTGTATAATATATGCAGAATTTTAATTATCGGAGGACAAATGAAAGTTGGATATGTGAGAGTCTCCACTGTGGACCAAAATGAAAGTCGTCAATTGGTGAGGATGGAAGAGGCCAAAGTGGAAAAACTATATATTGAGAAAGTATCAGGTAAGGATATCGAGGGGAGACCTGAACTTAAAAACATGCTAGAGTTCGTTAGAGAAGGGGATACTGTGTACGTCCATGATTTCTCTAGACTAGCTAGATCTACTAAGGACCTTTTACATATAACTGACCTTTTAGCCAAAAAAAAGGTGCATTTGGTATCATTTAAAGAGAGCATTGATACATCTACACCTACTGGAAAGCTTATGTTGACTATGATAGCTGCTATAAACGAGTTTGAAAGAACCAATCTTTTAGAGCGTCAAAGGGAGGGAATATTGATAGCAAAGGAGTTAGGAAAGTACAAAGGGCGTAAACCAATACCTTTTCCAGAGAACTGGAAAGAGATTTACAACAGTTGGAAAACTAGAGAGATCACAGGAACTAGAGCTATGGAGATGCTAAATCTTAAAAAGACAACGTTTTATAAGTTGCTTAGAGAGTGGGAGGAGATACAAGATAATATAAAAAAGGCTACTCATAGTGAGTAGCCTCATAATAAATTTAATTCTTTTTTTAAAGCCTCTTGAAGTAGTTTTGAAAAATTAACTTTCTTTTGCACTCCAAGATCGTTTAACCATTTTGGAATAGTTAATGTTTTTTTTATTGGTTGAGAGTGGTACTTTTTTCTATATGAAACCATATCAGCTTGAATCATAACTACGTACTCATTTTTTTCAAGTTTAATATCTTCAATATCTATCACTTTAGGAAGCTCTTCAATGCCATCTAAATTTAATTCCAAGCAATCTTTAGCCATAAAAACAGCCTCTTCAAATGTATCACCACAAGTAAAAGCTCCTTCAATCCCAGGAAAATAAACACTATATCCATCTTCATCTTTTGAAAAAACTGCGGGAAAAATAAAAATATCTTTCATTGAGACATCACTCCTTATTTTTTAATTGGGAACGGGAGAGCTACGCCCATCCCGCTTGTTTAAAGATTGAATTCAAAGTTTTTTTAGTAAAATCTTTTTTAGGATGTGGAACAGTAACAATTCCTTTTTTATCAGGGTGTTTCCATTTCGTATGAGAGCCAGTTTGTCCCTCTAATATCCATCCTTCTTTCTTTAAACGTTTGATGATTTCCTTAGACGTCATTAGGAATCACCTCCACACACGTATAATAACACGTATATATGTATAAGTCAATATTCTAATTTGGTGCCGAAGGACAAAAAAACCGACGTGAGGGCAACAGTTGGAAAATCCAAAAGTCCACTCAGTGGACTTTCTATTTTAATATTTAGGTGAGCATTTAATAAATTTTAAGTGAGCGTTTATCTCCTTGATTTTATTGAGTTTTTTTAAAAAATCTAATAATAAGTGAGCATTTATAAAAAAAAGCGGTCGTTTATTTTTTTAATATATATTTATTACCTCTTCCTTTTCCAACTTGCTTAATAAAGTTTTTTCAACAAGTGTATTTAGTGTCATTTAAAGAGAACTGGGAAGAGATACAAGATAGTAAGATCAAATAATTTTTGATTTTCTATGTAAAATAAGATATAATAGAGTCATTAAATTTTTAAGGAGAAAGTCCATATGGATAAGAAAATTTTAGATAATATATATAAAATATGTCAAGAAGTATCTATGACTAATGAGAAATTCTTTTATCTTTTAGAGAACTCTAAATCGGAAGAGGAAAAAGAGTTTTATGTAAACATGAAAAATTTCTTTCTACAAAAAAGAATGGAAAAGGTAATCAATCAAAATAAATTTTAAAGGAGATACATATGTTAAAGCCTACATATACTATCTTTGCTGGAGTTAATGGAGCTATGGTATAATCTTATGAAAATAAGTGCCTACTGCGATAAAATAACTATTTATGATAATACAGAGATTTTAACTACAAAAGTTTACATTAAAAATAATAATGTTTTATATAAAGGGCCAGATTTACCTACTTGGCTGGATAAGTTTATAGAAAATCTAAATACCTAGTTGAGTTAGTAAGTAAAGTAAAATTAAGAGATATACAAATTTTTGATATCTCTTTTTTTATTTGATTAATGAATAATATTACAACTTTATTCATATAGAGATTTTTGAGTTTTAATAAATTTCTCATACTTTTCAGAATCTGTTTTTAATAATTTAAGATAATCTTTTAAAATTGGAGTAAAAATCCTCTCCAAGCTCTTTTTCTTCAGGATCATTAAAAAATAAAGAAAAAAATTCTTTATAATTTCTAGCTGTACTTGAAGTAGTAGTATTAAAATAATGTTTAGTTAATACATCTATACTTGATGATAGTAATGTTGCTAAGACTCTAACTTAAAAATCTTTATCATTTTATCTTTTTAAAAGGGAGTGTCCCAAGAAGATATCAGTAAAGGGAGGGTGGGAAAGACTCAAAGGTTCAAGGGCGAAGAGATCCGTGTATTGCAAATTGAAATGCCTTTCATCCACAGCTCTCGAGCCCTTTTCCTATTAAGGCAAGAACTATCTTTAACTCCTGAGCGGAGTGCTGAGCGACCGACAGGGAAGCGTGCCATAAGGGACTGCCAACAAGACTTGGCACTATCCCAGCTACGACCAGAGGGAGAAAGCGATGAGTTAAGTGGCTATCTCTTGCTGTAAATTTTTTTCTTTTAAATTTATGAAAGTGTTTTGATTGTTGTAATTTACAAAAAGTCCAACCGTCGGACTTTTTTTGTATGGCGGAGATTGTTGTTAGAGGAGAGAGAAATTTATTTCCGCCTAAACTTTTTAAAAATTTGGTAGATGATATGCCTAACTCTACTTACTAAAAAATGGGAATGTCCCAACAAGATAGCAGTAGAGGGAGGGTGGGAAGTAGAAGGGTGGGCGAAGTTGCTGCCTCTTGCTCATGAGGGCTTTGCTGAGATTTGCTTTCTCTTGTACAATCTCAGCGAAAAAAAGCCTGATTCTATCCCAGAGGGAGCAAAATGAGGGAAAGGCATTGGCCACCCCCAAGAGCGG
>JBOFGJ010000348.1:0-10381 GCA_051649065.1 Flavobacterium sp.
GCATTCTACGTGTTTCCTGATATGTCTTTTTTCTTTGGTAAAACTTATCAAGGTGTAAAGATTAATGACGCAAATGATTTGTCTATGTATTTATTAGAGAAAGCACACGTAGCAACAGTAACTGGTGAGGCCTTCGGTAATCCAAACTGTATTCGTATGTCTTATGCGACAAGTGAAGATCAGTTAATCGAAGCATTTAAACGTATTAAAGAAGCATTGTCATAAAAGTTAAAAAAGCCTTATAAATAAGGCTTTTTTTGGCTTTATTCCTTATTTTTATATTTCATAAAATTCATTACTGTGGATATATTATTACAAAGTATAGCAAAGCATGTGTCTCTGACTAAAGAAGAGCAACAGATTATATTAGATTCTTTTACGATGACTCGTTATCCAGCGAAGACAAAGCTATTAGAAGCAGGTGAGGTGTGTATTAATTCTTCTTTTGTGTTATCAGGTATTGTGCGTAACTATTGTCTAGATGATCAAGCAGTAGATCATACAATGAGTTTTGCTGCACAGGGATGGTGGATAGCAGATATGTATAGTTTCTTATCTCAGAAGCCTGGTAATTCTTATTTAGAGGTGGTAGAAGATGCTATAATAATGACTTTAAGTAGAGATAATCAGTTGGCTTTGTTTGATCGAGTGCCTAAAGTAGAAAGATATTTTAGAATTTTGATAGAGAGGTCACTAGTCGCTACTCAACAGCGATTGATGGATAACCTTACGTTACCTGCAGAAGAACGTTATACCCGCTTTTTAGAGCGTTTCCCTGAGATTAAGTATTGTCTACCACAGAAGCAGATAGCATCGTATCTAGGGGTTACTCCTGAATTCTTTAGCAAGATGAAGAAAAAGATGCTTACTGGAAAGTAAGTAAATAGAATATACTAAAAAA
The DNA here is from genome assembly GCA_051649065.1 of Flavobacterium sp. Lineage (GTDB taxonomy): Bacteria > Bacteroidota > Bacteroidia > Flavobacteriales > Flavobacteriaceae > Flavobacterium. Next base: position 902 of record JBOFGJ010000348.1, read on the forward strand.
GCCACTCATTTTCTTTGAGTGGCTTTTTTAATATATTAAATCTGTAGATAAGGCTATATATTAGACTAACGAGTGTCTAGTCATTTCTTCTGGTTGAGGTATCCCAATTAATTTAAGAATAGTTGGGGCTAAATCTCCAAGTACTCCATGGTTTACTTCTTTGATATCGTTATCTACAATGATAATTGGTACAGGGTTAGTTGTATGAGCTGTATTAGGCGTGCCATCTGGGTTAATCATTACCTCACAGTTACCGTGGTCAGCAAGTACGATAGTAGTATATCCATTCTCAAGAGCAGTAGTGATTACCTCTTTTACACATTGATCAACTGCCTCACATGCTTTGATAGCTGCTTCCATAACACCAGTATGACCTACCATATCTCCATTAGCGAAGTTTAAGCATACGAAGTCTACTTCTCCTTTTTTAAGTTCAGGTATAAGAGCATCTTTTAGGTCATAAGCACTCATCTCAGGTTGTAAGTCATAAGTGGCTACTTTAGGAGAAGGGCATAAAATACGCTGTTCACCTTCGAATGGTAATTCTCTACCACCTGAAAAGAAGAACGTTACGTGAGGATATTTTTCAGTCTCAGCGATACGGATTTGTTTCTTTCCATGTTTCTCTAATATTTCTCCTAGCGTATTCTCTAAGTTGTCTTTATCGTAAACGACATGTACATTTTTATATGTATCGTCATAATTTGTTAATGTTACGAAGTATAAGTCAAGTTTCTTCATATCGTGCTCTGGATGATCTTCTTGAGATAAAACAGTAGTTAGCTCACGTCCACGGTCAGTACGGAAGTTAAAGAAAATGACAACATCATCCTTTTCGATATTACCCACAGGTTGGTTATTCTCATCTACCATTACGATAGGTTCGATAAACTCATCTGTTATATTATTAAGGTAACTTGCTTCAATGCTTTTTACAGCATCAGTAGAGTGAATACCTGTTCCGTTCACTAATAAATGATATGCTTTAGCTACACGTTCCCAGCGTTTATCTCTGTCCATAGCATAATAACGACCGATAACAGATGCTAATTTAGCAGAAGATGCACTTAATCTATCTTGTAATTGTTGAACATGAGCAGCTCCTGACTTAGGATCTACATCACGTCCATCAGTGAATGCATGGACAAAAACATCAGATAATCCTGCTGTGGTTGCGGCGTTAATTAGTCCATAAAGATGTTGTTCATGAGAGTGTACTCCTCCGTCAGATAAAAGACCTAAGAAGTGTACTTTTTTATTGTTTTGTTTTGCATAAGCAAAAGCCTCTTTTAGAGCAGGTTCATTAGCAATAGTGTTTTCTTCTACAGCTATGTTAATTCTAACTAAATCTTGGTATACTATTCTACCAGCACCAAGATTCATGTGTCCTACTTCAGAATTTCCCATTTGTCCTTTAGGTAGTCCTACATTAAGACCATCCGTTAAAACATAAGTATTAGGATATTTAGTATATAAACTATCAATAAATGGAGTATTAGCATGCTCGATGGCTGATACTTTAGGATCTTGTGTTTGACCCCAGCCATCTAAAATCATTAATATTACTTTTTTATTCATAATAGTGATAATTAAAATGTTATGTTGTGATATACAAATTTACGGATAGTTCTATAAAGTTGTGATATTTAAGTATCGAAATAATAGAACATTTTATTAAAAATGAGAAAAATTACTTTTTTTATATAATATTTTTTTTAAATTTACGTTCTTGAAAAATAGATTTAAGGACTATAAATGAGAGGATTATATGAAACAAAGGAATTTTTATTGGTTATTTGCCTCAGTGGCTTTTTTTGGAAATGTAGTAGGAAGTAATACTTTACCAACGTCGAATGAATATAGTAATATAGTAGAAAAAGTTGCAGATAGCGCATTAGATTCTAATGAAGAAAGTAGTTTCGAGAGTACTGCTAGTAGTTTATACTCAACACTTGATTTGAATAGTTTTATAGCACCATCTAGAGATGTGTTTACTAAAGCACTTAAAGGATATTACCAGTTGGCGGAAACTGGAAAGGTTAAGAATGAAAAGTTAACGATAGTGGATTTTAGTTTGTCATCAGCTAAACCGCGTCTATGGGTTATAGATATGAAAGAGAATGTTATTTTATTACAGTCTTTAGTGGCTCATGGTAAAAAAACAGGAGAAGAGTATGCTACTACTTTTTCTAATCGTATCAATTCACATATGAGTAGTTTAGGCTTTTACACTACTGGCGAGACTTACACAGGTAGAAATGGTTTTTCATTAAGATTAGATGGATTAGAAGCAGGCATCAATGATAAAGCTAGAGAAAGAGCTATTGTTATACATGGTGCTGATTATGCGTCCCCAGATTTAGTTCGTTCACAAGGTAAGCTTGGACGTAGTTATGGTTGCCCTGCAGTACCTTTTTCGGTCAATGAAGAGTTAATAGATATGATAAAAGATAAGTCTTTATTGTTTATTTATTATCCTAGTAACCAGTATTTTAATAGTTCTAAGATTGTATAGAATATATAAGATTATAAAATAATAACGCCCGTAAGAACTAATCTTACGGGCGTTATTGTTTTATGTAGTTAGTTATTGTAACTTTTTATAAAGATCACTATCATAACCATAAACATCTCCGATTATTGTAGTCTTCCCTTTTGGTTCTACTTGCAATGTCCAGTATAATTGGTGAATGCCAATCTGTGTGTTATTTGTAGATATATTCTTTGTTTTTTGAGAGTCTAGTATCTTAGTAATCTCTTCTTGCGTAATCTCATTCTCTTGTACATCAAATATAAACTGAGCTAAATCAAAAGGGTCTTCTACTCTGATACAGCCTGAACTCAAGTTACGCTGTGCTTTTGCGAAGTTAGTTTTGTTAGGAGTGTCATGTAAGTATACTGCGTGATTATTATCAAACATAAACTTAATTCTACCTAGGGTATTACCTACTCCTGCTTTCTGTACATATCTATACGAAGAAGCTTTGCTTGAATCCCAATTCTCAGCTGATACGACCTTACCTGTACTCTTATCATAAATAGTAAACCTCGCATTAGCAAAATACCCTCTGTTAGCAGATGCTTTAGGAGTTAAGTCGTTCTTTAGGATTGTAGGAGGTACTGTCCAAGTAGGATTTATCACCACTGTTTTTAGTACAGAAGTTAGGATAGGAGTCTTACGAGCATTCTTTCCCACAACTACTTTATGTTGTTTAATCGTATCACCATCTTTAACTGCTACTAAGCTAAAATCTGCTATATTAACTAAGATATAGTTCTCTCCTAAATTTCGAGGAAACCACCTCCATCGCTCTAGGTTCACTATTAGCTTCTCTTTAATATTGTTTTCTTCTTTTAGAATGGCATCTATTGTCTTCTTATCAACTACACCATTTTCTATTAGTTTGCTTTTCTTTTGAAGCTTTTTAATAGAAGTGATTACCATTTGGTCATTTATAAAATCAGCAGGTAAGCTATCAGGATAATAATTAATAAACCTTAAATGTTTCTTGATGTTAACTAACTCCGGTATAGTATCATTGACATGATGTTGTTTACCTGTTACAGCTTTGATTGTATCTTGATTAAGAATATAATATTCTTTCAACTTTCTTCTTAAGTCAGTATACATCTTATTAGGCGATCTTAGGCTATCAAATGATTCGTTAATACTTTCTCTATTAAGAGCAAGCTGCATAGTCGAGCTAGTATTAATCTCTTTAGGGAACATATCCCAATCTTTGTATAATTTTCTAGGATTAAGCACTCCATTATACAAATCGCTACTCGCTTTAAAGTAGGCCTTCGTAAATAAGAAGTCTGCTTCTATTTTATCTTTATCAGTTAGTTTTTGGTAATTATCATGGTAGTTGTGAATTTCAGAAGTATTATACTTTTTATTATTTATACCATCCAAGTATGCCTCGTCTAGAGCTTTTAATAATTGCTCACGATTAATACTGTTACTCCATCCTATTTGATAAAGATTTTCTACATAGTATTTTTGAATTTCCTTTGGAAGACTTGCTATAGCTAAAGAGTCTATATGTAACAAGTTTTCATCTTCGACAGCTGTGACGCTAATACTATCATTAAGTATTAAAGTTTGCGCATAAGCATTGAATTTCTTACAAGAAGTAAGTGTTAGTAAAGTCAAAAAACTGAGGATCAGCTGTTTCATTTTTCATTTATTATAAGGCAAATTTAATATTTTGATATGAATATTTAATCATTTTATGTAAAATTATTTGATTGTCTTATGTTTACTGTGTTGTGAGGTGGACTATGTGCTATTTTTAAAGTGGACTATCTGTTGTGAGGGGATTAGAAATAATTTTGCATTAAATAATATATTTAATATGAAGAATAGTTATGTACTCTTAGCGATGTTAGGAACCTCTCTTTTTACTTATGCACAAGAGGGTGTGAAAGGAGAAGAATCAATTAAAGATGAGATGGAGGAAATCGTTATCTATAATCAGAGACTTCAGTTGCCTAGCTCATTAAAGAATAGAAATATAACTTTCATTAATAAAGAACAGATAAAGCAGTTGCCTGTATCTTCTATCAACGAATTATTAAGTTATGCTACAGGAGTGGATATCCGTCAGCGCGGACCATTTGGTACTCAGACAGACTTTAGTATTGACGGAGGAAGTTTTGAACAGAATGTACTGCTACTTAATGGGCAAAAAATATCAGATCCACAGACAGGGCATAATAGTCTTAATGTACCTATTCCTCTAGAAGCTATAGAGCGTATTGAGATAGTAAGAGGTCCCTCTGCACGATTATATGGAGTGAATAGCTTAACTGGTGTGGTAAACATCGTGACGCGTAATCCTAAACAAGATGGGTTGTTCGCTAATACCTATATAGGTTCTAGTTTTAAAAAGGACAAGGAGGGAGATCATGGTGAACTATATAATAATAGAGGTGTACAGCTAGGAGGAACATTAGTGCGTAAGAAAGATAATCACATGCTTTTTGGTAGTCATGATTCTGGTAATGGAACTCGATATAATACAGCTTATCACAATAATAAAATATTCTATCAGGGGAACTATATTCCCAATGAGAATAATGCCATTATGGTGTTAGCTGGGCATGCGCGTAGCTCGTTTGGAGCGAATGGATTCTATGCTGCACCTGGAGATAAAGAATCAAAGGAAGTAGTGTCTACTTCTATGTTGAATATTAGCTCACGTCACTATTTAAATGATCGCTTTACATTAATGCCAAGTGTAGCTTACCGATATAACTTTGATGATTATAGATACTTTAGAAATAATCTGAGCAAAGCTCGTAGTAGACATTATTCTCATGCGATTACTGCTAACTTAAGAGGGGAGTATCTAACGGACTTCGCTAAATTGTCATTTGGTGGGGAGTTGAGATACGAAGAAATTAACTCTACGAATATCGGTGATCACAGCAAAAGTAACTATGGATTATATGCAGAAATGCAAAAGGAGTTCTTTGATCGACTAGATGTGAATGTAGGAGCTTATGTAAATTATAATACTAAGTATGGGTGGGAGGTATTTCCTGGAATAGATGCTAGTTATACATTTAATGAACATTGGAAAGCAGTGTTTAACGCAGGTACAGCTAGTAGAATTCCTTCATTCACTGATTTATACTTAGATCAGCGCCCTGGAAATATCGGGAATCCTGATTTATTACCTGAGAAAGCATATCAGATAGAGTTTGGTGGGAAGTATGTAAATAAAGGATTTAGAGCAGAAGCATTTGCTTTCTACAGAGATATCAATGACTTTATTGATTGGATTAGAGTAGATATAACAGTGCCATATCAACCCTATAATGCTTCAAAGAATAAAACAAAAGGTTTTAATACTGCATTAAAGTATAAATTAGGAACTCAAAATAAATATTGGGACTTAGGTCTGTCTTATACTTATTTATCACCTAAAGTAGAGAATAAAGAGGCTGATGTGATATCTAAGTATGCGATCGAGAGTCTGAAGCATCAAGTAGTAGGAACTGTAAATTATACATATAATCAATTTAGTACAACACTAGCGAATCGTTTTAATGAGCGTATTAGTTATAAGAGTTACTGGATAACTGATATAAGAGTGAATTATAATTTGAAGAAATACAATGTGTACTTAGATGCACAGAATATATTTGATACAACATATATAGAGGCAGGAGCAGTACCAATGCCTGGTAGATGGTTTATGTTAGGTCTTAAGTATAATGGACTATAATATTGGTTAGTTGGTTACTTCGATTAGATGAGGTTGAGTATATAGTTGGGGACTTTTACTTAACCCAGATTCTGATCTATTATTACTTAAACCCATAAATGGGTTAAAATAAAAAACGGTAGACCTTTGTACAGTCTACCGTTTTTTTATTCTAGAATAAGTAATAGACATATAAACAAAAAGTAATAATACAAAATAATCCTGATTTTGATTAAAGTATACTATAGTTTAATCAATGAAATAGGTATGAAGTAGAATTGCTTTGCAATATTTAGCTAATGCTTATTTTTGGATTATATCCTTAGTTGGCTACTTTCGTGCCTTTTTTATCAATTGTAAAAGATTGGAATCTTACTTCTACTTGAGCTTGTCCATCTTCAAAATTGCTAGCATAGTCATATTGAAATGGGATGATAACTTTTCCTTTGTGATCTATATATCCAAATAATTGATCTTTAGATGCTAAGGCTAATCCATCAGAAAAACTTCCTACGAAGTCATAGATGGCAGGTATCACCTTTTTTCCTTCTGTATTAAAGAATCCCCATTTACCTCCTTCATAGAATGCTATTTTATATTCACTACTAGTCTGAAGTTCTTCATATGAAAAAGGCACTATTATATCTCCTTTATCATTAATAGCTCCTTGAAAGTCATCAACAGAGACAATAGAAACACCTTCGATAAATGATTCTATCTGAAAAAATAAAGGTTCAATATAAACTTCATTTTTGCTGTTTTTGATTCCAAATAGCTCTAGCTTCTTATCTTGATACCATCTTAAGTTATTTTGAAACTTAAAATCAGGATCATTCTTTAGGTCAATATAAACGGTGTCAAGTTTTACAATTTCTTCGAATTGTAAATTGAGATTAGATAAGAGACTTTTAGAAGCCCAACTAGATGTGCAACTCATTCCCACAAAGAGACTTATTGCTAATATTTGTTTCATTCTATTAGTAGATTAACATCTTATAATTGCGATGCAAATGTATTGGTTTTGCAATTAGTAATGTTATAATTTTTACATTTTTTTACGGATGGTTGTTGCTCCTGCTTGTGCCTTTGGAAATATCGTAATATCAGCTACTTGCATATGATCAGGTGAGTTGATTATGTACGCAATAGCGCTGGCTATATCTTCAGCTACTAAAGGTGTATATCCTTTATATACATTTGAAGCTTTATCACTATCCCCTTTAAAGCGAATTAGTGAGAAATCGGTCTCCACTGCACCTGGTGCTACGTTAGTTATTTTTATACCTTCAGATAGTAGATCATATCTAAGTCCTTTAGAAAAAGCCTCTACAGCTGCCTTAGATGCACAGTAGATCGTTCCGTTTTGATAAGCTTCTTTTCCTGCGATAGATGATAAGTTTACTATATGTCCACTGTCTTTACCCATCATAAGTGGAAGTACAGCTTTAGTCACATAGATTATCCCCATAACATTGATGTTTATCATTGCTTCTAGATCATCCATATTAGCCTCTTGAAATGTAGCTAATCCGTGTGCATTACCTGCATTGTTTACTAATACATCTATTGATTGCCAAGATATAGGTAAGCTTGCTATCGCATCGAATGTCCCTTTCTTATCACTAACGTCAAAGGTAAGTGTTATTACTTCTGTTATTTTAGATAGTTCTACTTCGATAGCAGCTAGATTTGCAGTATTTCTACCACATAAGATTAATCTGTGATTAGGAGCTAATGCGTGTGCAGTAGCTTTACCGATCCCTGAAGTGGCACCAGTGATTAAGGCTGTTTTCATATTGTTTTGTGTGTTGTTATTATAATATGGTCTGTTTAAGACCTTGCATGATACAAAGCCAAAGATAGTTGAAAAAAGACTTCTCTTTTGCTCTTTCAACAGTTTTAATGTTTACCGTTTTTACCTCGTCTTTTGTGCTTTTTCGGATTAATATATTCCCTACAGCAGAGAGGAACTTCTTTTTACTCTGTCCATCTTTTTTGTAAATAGTAACTCTAAGATCTTCATACTTCATACCGTAAGTGCCTGTAGCAGAATTATTATTTCCTGAAAAATTAAACACTATTAAGCTTATGCTACCTTGAGTGGATGCCTTGACGTACGGCTGTAAGAAAGGTTGCATAGCGTTTGCAGGAAAGTTCGTAATCTTACCTTGTATGTTGAACTGATCGCTTTTATTTAGCACATTAAATGTCCAGTCTACTCGTAGTGGCGCTGCATTCATAAACTTCGCATTAACAGCAATGGAAGTAGTAGGCACTTTAGTTTTTCCATAACCGCTGTAGACATTTTTTATGGTAGCATTAAAGTTGTGAAACATAATCTTACCAGGCGCAACAGCGTTCTTATCTGTCTCTTCATAGATCAGTTTAGAGTTTTTAATCGCTACATTATTTACCTGTAGACCAAACTTTATATCGCGAAGTTTCTTGCTAAACATCGGTTTAGTACTCATATTAAATGTAGGCGCTTTATCTCTAAAGATATTTGCATCTAGTTGATTGATGTTTACTAATTCTGTTTTAAACATTAGTACCCCTGCTTTATCAAAGCTCCACGAGTAATCTTTTAGCGTGATATCCTTCGCATTTAACGTAAAAATATCGTCCGCATATCTAAACATACTCACTGTCTTTTTGCGTGTGTACTTAGGCTTCATCACGAAGTTAGACAGCTTAAGATCTTTGTTGTCTATAGACAGGCTACTGGCTGTAATATCATAATATTTATGTGAGTCATATTTTATCGCACCAGTAGAGAATTTCGTCTTGCCATAAGAAAAAGGAATCTTCTGTGAAGATGTCATGTTAGTTATCTCTATATCTAGTATCACAGTATTGACATCGCTGATGTTTAGACTTGGTATTTTCTTATCTCTTTCTTGTAGTGCAAACGAACCTTTATTTACCACTAATGAATCTAAAGTGATATGATCCATCAGTAATTTCTTTATTTGCTTAGGTTTCTTCTGAATGTGGTTAGGTATAAAGGTGATGATAGGGGAATCTATCAGTATCTTAGATATACTTAATTTCTCATCTACTTTGTTAGTCACTTTGCTAATTTGGATGTTCATCTTCTCTGTTTTCCAAGTATCTAAAGCATCTAACGAAAGTTTATTAATCTTAATGTCTCCTATATGCAAATCAAAAGGAACTAACGTAGGAATGCTGTCTTGTATGACTACAGTCGTAATAGATTTGTTCTTTTTGCCTTTCTTCTTGTTTTTGGCAGGTTGTTTTTCTGCTA
>JBOFGJ010000349.1:0-3146 GCA_051649065.1 Flavobacterium sp.
ATTAGACAGTCCTAAAGTAGCATCATTTGCTGCAATATTATTTATAATTGATTGGTTTTCAAAAAAATATTTGTAACCAACTAATGTCATACTTCCGCTTAATAAACAAATTAAAAAAATACCTAAAATCTTTTTCATAAATACATTTATTAAAATTAGTATATTAAAGTTAATAAATAATTAATCAGATTAAAAGATGTTTAACCAACAGTTAACAAGCTATTTTAACAATCATTATTCGTATTTTTACGTCTTTAAGTAAGATAAGTTATATGTTGAGATTTTATAAATACCAAGGAACAGGTAATGATTTCGTGATGATAGATAACCGCACAGGTTTTTTTCCTAAAGAGGATAAAGAACTAGTGGCTCATTTATGCCATAGACGTTTCGGCGTAGGTGGTGATGGATTGATTTTATTAGAAGAGGCAGAAGGGTATGATTTTAAGATGGTGTATTATAATGCTGATGGTAGTGAGAGCACGATGTGTGGTAATGGAGGGAGATGTCTAGTTGCTTTTGCTAAGCAATTAAAAATAATAGACAATCAATGTCGTTTTATAGCTATAGATGGCGAACATTTAGCAACAGTTAATGCTGATAATACAGTAAGTCTACAGATGATAGATGTATCTGATATTAAAATAGAAAGTAAATACAGCTTTTTAAATACAGGATCACCTCACCATGTACAAGTAGTAAGAGAATTAGGTAGATATGATGTTTATAATAGAGGACGTGAGATAAGAGAGGGTAAATTATATAATCCTGGCGGAACGAATGTCAACTTTGTAGAACAAGAAGGACCTAATCACTTTAGAATACGCACATTCGAACGTGGAGTAGAGGATGAGACCTTATCATGTGGTACAGGTGCTACTGCTGTAGCTATCTCTATGTATGCTCAAGGTAAATGTGATGATAAGCATGTCAAGATAGATGTAGAGGGGGGAAACTTGACAGTTAGCTTTGATACTGAGGATGGTCAGAAGTTTAAGAATGTATTATTAAGCGGGCCTGCCAAATTAGTTTTTGAAGGAACAATAGAAATTTAAAAAAGATGCTACATATTCGTGGGAATACTATATTTTTACGTGCTTTAGAGCCTGAAGATTTAGAGTTCATCTATCAGATAGAAAACAATGTTGATTTATGGAAAGTGAGTAACACAATCACTCCATATAGTCGATTCTTGATTCGTCAGTATTTAGAGAATGCACATCTTGATATTTATGAAGTTAAGCAATTGCGGTTAGTGATTTGCAACATAGATACTGAAGAAGCATTAGGGTTAATAGATTTGTTTGAATTTGACCCGAAGAACAATAGAGCTGGAGTCGGTATCGTTATTCAGTCTCCTGACGATAGAGGAAAAGGATCAGGATCAGAAGCGTTAGAATTAGTGATTAATTACAGTAGAGAAGTGCTTGGGTTACATCAACTTTATGCTAATATATCTGTAGATAATCAACCTAGTTTAAAGCTATTCGAAAAGAATGGTTTTACATTAGTAGGAATAAAGAAAGACTGGGAGAGAGTAGGTAATGTCTATATAGACGAAGCATTATATCAATTATTATTTTAAATCGAATTATGAAGTTAAAGAACATTTTAGTTATTCTAGTTGTACTTGGAGGATTTGGACTATTAGGGTATTTATACGTATGGTATGAAAAAGCATTTGGACCTAATCTACAAAACTGGAATGAGGAACAATATGTTTATATCAAGCAAGAAGATAACTTTCTAACAGTGTTGAAACTATTAGAACCTCACTTAAAAGATAAAGCAGCTTTTGAAGAAATAGCAGAACAACGTAGTTATCCTTCTAATGTAGTAAGTGGTCGTTTTAAACTTAAGAATGGAATGAATAGCTATGATCTTATTCAGGCATTAAAGAGTAATCTACCTGTCAAACTTACTTTTAATAACATTGAGCGTATTGAAGATTTTGCTGGGAAGTTAGGATCTATGTTTGAGACGGATAGTATAGGTTTTCTTGACACATTCTATGAGCCTAGTTTCTTACAAGAGCATGGGTTCACAAAAGAGAATGTATTGGTGTTTTTTTTACCACAGACATATGAATTCTATTGGAATGCAAATCCTCTTAAGATGCGCAATATAATGGAGAAGGAATACATAAAGTTTTGGAACGGTGAGCGTGAAGAGAAAGCTAAAGCTTTAGGATTAACTCCAATACAAGTATCTATCTTAGCATCTATCGTACAGAAAGAGACAGCTAAGAATGATGAGAAAGCTAGAGTAGCAGGTGTATATCTAAATAGAATAAAATTAGGAATGCCTCTTCAAGCTGATCCAACTGTCGTATTCGCAAAGAAATTATATACAAATGACTTTAAACAAATCATCAAAAGAGTATATTTAAAAGATACGCAAATACCATCACCTTATAATACGTATCAGAATGTGGGATTGCCTCCTGGGCCGATCTTTATGCCTGATCAATCAAGTATAGATGCAGTCCTAAATGCTGAACAACATGAGTATGTGTACTTCTGTGCAAGTGTAGATAAATTAGGATACCACGAATTTGCTGTTACTTTAGCGCAACACAATGCTAATAGTAAAAAATACAGTGCATGGCTTAATCAAGCAGGTATCAACTAATAAGATATATACCATTAACTTAATCAAAGCTGTCTATTATTAGACAGCTTTTTTTTGTGGAATTAATTCTCTTCAGGAAGTACCCCCTTCGGGGAATTAAGAAGTAAAAATTAGGAATCTATGCCCTACGGGCTTTAAAAGCAAACGCATAGAGTATTTCTATCAAGTAGGCACACAGTATCTCACATACATAATATTGTATTACATCTAAACTTTGTCCTTCTGACGTAAGGAAGAATCGCATCCTACATTTCCACCTAGTGGTCACGATATATCCATACAGTGTCCCATATACATAATATTGTATTACACCCAAACTTTGTCATTCTGACGTAAGGAAGAATCGCATCCTACATTTCCACCTAGTAATCACTATATCTCCGAATAGCTTATATCTGCAAATTAATTTTTGTTCAAACTTAAACTCAATACTCAGCTAGTCGTAAGTTACCTGTCAGTACGAGAAGTATTGCTCGACTAATATTTGTCAGAGCGACTATTTACGGCGAATACTC
>JBOFGJ010000350.1:0-1455 GCA_051649065.1 Flavobacterium sp.
AACCACATATAATGAACATTCTCTAAACAGGCTTGCTCAAGTTTACGACTACTGTAAACATTATTAAGGTAACCATAGATTAAAACTTTTAGTAACATCTTAGGATGATAACTTACACCTCCACATTTAGCATAGCTAGCATATAAACTTTCTAAGTCTAATTTATCTATTACTGTATTAATAATACGTACTGGATGCAATTTTGGAATAAAATCTTCTAAAGAATGCGGAATTAAGCTCATTTGATTCTGAGCGTAATACTTAAATCTTGGTGCTTGTTTTGCCATAAAAACCTGTTGTAATGCATTGTAATTTACTAAAAACCAATCAAATAAGCAATAGTATTATAACAAAAAATACACAGAATTTAATAAAAAAAGGGGCCGTCTCCATGAGACAGCCCCTTTTACTTTATATCAATGCTGTAATACAGGCAAACAATCCAAATAACACACCTGGTGCATTGGCCGATGCTATAGGCCAATCTTTCTTCTTTACCCCGTATACGACCCAAAGAGAACAATTTATAGATGCCACCAAGGGCTGTATATAATCACTTTTATTTCCGTTTAGATTACCTATAATCTGAGGTATATAAGACACATACATTGCAATAGACATTACTGTCGCCACAATACCTAACACTCTGATAAATTTAGTCTCTTGGTTCTTTTTTTTCATAGTATCTATCTTGTATCCTTAAATATATAAAAACGCAAGAAATTTTACAATAAAAACCTGATTATCAGTCTAAATATTTTGGCGTTCTACTTCTAATAGACGCTCTTCCTCCTCTTCATCTGCATCTATCTCTGTTACTAGTGTCCAAACATCTGTTGTCGTCTTTAAATAAGTCGAAAGTACTTCATCTCGTTCTAATCTTGCCATTACCTTTCGCAAACTAGTTAAAAAACCATTTGTAAAATCCTCAAACAATACTTGATCATCCAAATTCTCAACGATACTAAAGTATTCATCCTCTATTGGCTCATATTCACGTCCCCATAGCTCTTGTAGCTCCTCAATGTAATCATCAACTACCTCGTATGTCCAATCTGGTGGATAAAATTTCCTAGCTCTATTTAACTCATCCGTATCTAAACTCAATAAAATATAGCCATTATAAGCGCTACAATTAAATGCGAAAGAACAAAAGCGTTCTTCTTTTATAGCTGACTTACTTACAATTACTATAGATTGTTTAGTTAGCGTATATACTATTTCTTCAAAATGATACTTGTTTTGAAAATCATTCCAATTCATTATTTACTCTATTAATTAATACATCCATTTTCTTATGATATCCTCTCCTACTAAGTCACAGACTACCTCTTCTGCCCACTGTTCCACTAGATCTTGCTCTACATCTCCAAACAGATCTGCCTGTGCAAAGACTAAACATCCCTTTAGGTAATCATCAAAAGAATTGAAAAGCTTAGTGATATAAGGCTGGCT
>JBOFGJ010000351.1:0-7996 GCA_051649065.1 Flavobacterium sp.
GGAATATAGTCACTATAGATACACTAAAAGTCAAACATCTTAAACCTACTGGCGCAATGTATAACAAGGCTGCACGTTATAAACAAGGTGAAGCATTCTATAGATTACATTACGGTATCATTATTACATCTATCGCCGCACTTAAGCTAGCAATGAAAAAGAAAAAACCCTTCTTATTTATAGACTATATAAAAGGATACTATAAAGCAAAGAATGAAAAACAACCTTACTTAGTGACAGATGAGCAAGGCTCCTTTATACGAAAATACCGTTGGCAGAAGATTAAATCAAAGCTGGTCTAACCATTTTTTTGCGTTAATAAACTTAAAACTCATTTGTAATTGGTAATTTAGCCGATATTTTTATATTTATGATAAAATCTGGATTAACACATATAGGACAGTACTTTATAATGCTAAAGGAAATGTTTAGCAAAATGACCAAATGGAAGGTTATGAAAGTACTTATATTTAAAGAGATAGACGACTTAATCATCGGATCTTTAGGTATTGTAGCGTTCCTATCGTTTTTCGTTGGAGGTGTTGTAGCTATCCAAACTGCACTTAACTTAACTAACCCTCTTATACCTAAGTATCTTATTGGGTTCGCTACTAGACAATCTGTCATCCTAGAGTTCGCTCCTACCTTTATCTCTATCATTATGGCTGGTAAGATGGGATCATTTATTACTTCTAGTATTGGTACGATGCGTGTAACAGAACAGATAGATGCTTTAGAAGTAATGGGAGTTAGTTCACTAAACTATTTGGTATTTCCTAAATTAGTAGCAGTATTGTTATATCCTTTTGTTATTGGTATAAGTATGTTCTTAGGAATTGTCGGAGGATGGTTTGGTGGTGTGATGGGTAACTTCGTTACATCAGAGCAGTTTATCATTGGTCTACAAGATTCCTTTACACCTTTTCACGTTACATATGCTTTTATTAAAACCTTCTTATTTGGGTTCTTATTAGCTACTATACCATCTTACTTTGGATATTATATGAAAGGTGGAGCATTAGAAGTAGGTAAAGCGAGTACTACTTCGTTCGTATGGACGAGTGTAGCAATTATCTTAACCAACTATATATTAACCTCTCTACTTTTAAGCAACTAAGAAATGATTGAAGTAAAAAACATACAAAAGTCGTTTGATGGTACGCAGGTACTTAAAGGTATCAGTACTACATTCGAAACAGGTAAAACAAACCTTATCATCGGACAAAGTGGTTCTGGTAAAACAGTAATGCTTAAAACTTTATTAGGTATACATACTCCCGATTCAGGAATAATTAGTTTTGATGGAAGAATCTCTACAGAACTTAATTCTACAGAACGTAGAGATTTAAGAACAGAGATTGGAATGGTATTTCAAGGTAGTGCTCTTTTTGACTCTATGACAGTAGAAGAGAATATTGCTTTTCCCTTAAAAATGTTTACGAACAAAACAGACGAGGAAGTAGCACAACGAGTTAACGAAGTTATTGACCGAGTTAATCTTATCAATGCAAATAAAAAGAAACCATCAGAGATATCAGGAGGTATGCAGAAGAGGGTAGCTATCGCAAGAGCAATAGTAAATAACCCAAAATACTTATTCTGTGATGAACCTAACTCAGGTCTTGACCCAAAAACAGCTATCGTTATCGATAACTTAATTCAAGAGATTACCCACGAGTACGGCATCACGACTGTTATCAACACACACGATATGAACTCTGTATTAGAAATAGGTGAGCATATCGTATTCTTAAAGAATGGTGTATTAGCATGGTCTGGTAACCACAAAGAAATCATTCAGACAGACAATGAGGATGTAGTAGACTTCGTTTACTCATCAGAACTTTTTAGAATGGTTCGTCAAGCAATGAGACAAATCGGAAACGAGAAGAAATAAATGTAAAAAAGGAGTAATGTTAATCAACATTACTCCTTTTTTTTATATAGTTTACTTTTATTACTATTCTTTCAGTTTGTCAGATACCAATTGACTTACTACTTTAATTTCTTGTTCTTTCTTCTTAGGGTATAGCAATAAGATATCATCCTTATCCACGATGATATAGTCATTAAGACCGTCTACTACTACTACTTTCCCCTTAGCTGTTCTAACGATGTTATTCGTAGCGTTATTAAAGAAAGCAGTTGCATTCACCACAGCATTCTCATTCTCATCCTTAGGCAACTTGTCGTATAAAGACCCCCAAGTACCTAAGTCATTCCAATCAAATGTAGCTGGCTGTACATATACGTTATTCGCTTTTTCCATAACAGCATAGTCTATAGAAATATTCTCTGCCTTAGAATAATTCTCTTCTATAAACGCCTTTTCACCATCTGTATTTAGCAAATCATAGCCTTCATTAAACAATTCCATCATCGCAGGTTGAAACTCAGCGAAAGCGTCTAATATAGCGCCCACACTCCATATAAAGATACCAGAGTTCCATAAGAAGTGTCGACTTTGAACAAACTTACGAGCTGTTACATAATCTGGTTTCTCTCTAAACTGTACTACCTTTTTAATCGGACGTGAATCTAATTTGTTAAACTCTATATATCCATATCCAGTATTAGGGAAAGTAGGTAAGATACCTAAAGTCATTAATACTTTATCTCGCTCACAGACGTCAAAAGTACGCTGTAAGTTAGAGACGAATTGTAATTCATCCTCTATCCAGTGATCACTAGGTGCTACCACCATCACTGCTTCAGGATTATTCTTTTTAATCTTCATAGCCGCATATAGTATACAGGGTGCTGTATTACGCATATCCGGTTCTAATATAATATTATTCTCGTGTACTGCTGGTAACTGAGTCATTACCATTTCTTTATAATTCGCATGTGTTAAAATAAGAATATTCTCCTTAGGCACTACTTGAGACAGACGCTTAAACGTCTTCTGAATCAAGGTATCACCAGATCCTAACATATCGTGAAATTGTTTTGGAAACTCAGGAGTACTTACTGGCCAAAAACGTGACCCTACTCCACCAGCCATTATCACTGCATAATAATTTGAACTCATATATCTTATCTATTTACAACATAATGGGTAAGCAACTCTACTTCAGCATTTGCTTTAAAAGTATAGCTACGTCCCGTTGACACCTCTAAACATTCAAACAGCTTCACTCTGATAGGTCCACGTTTAAATATCTTTCCATTATATGTTTTAAAATGACTTCCCAAAGGAATCTCATATATAAAACACGTTTTATTATTTATATCCTGTACATCATAGCGCTTCATTGCTATAGAGAGGCGTTCATCTGTATCACTACTCGCTGAAGGATTCTTAAAGTGATTCGCTAATAAAGGCAATAATGCACTAGGAAATACTTCTGTTCTCAAAAAAGGAAGCATTAATAACTGAAAAGTACTCTTCCACTCTATCCCATGAGGCTTTATCCTTCCACCATACTTTTGATATGTCACTAGGTGCGCTATCTCGTGAATTAAGGTCATCAAAAAACGATATGGATTCAAATTAGAATTTATCGTGATTAGATGCTTTCCATCGTGATTACGTGTATAGTCACCATGACGAGTAACGCGCTCATGTACAATCTTTAAATGTACATGATAATGCTTTATCAACTCAAATACAGCTTCTACAGATTGCTCTGGCAAATATGGACGTAACGTTTCTATCAATTACTTCTTTTTTTAAGGGGTTGTTGTTGATACTTGCAACACTTTACCATTAAAGAATCTATTACCATGAATACTAAAGTTCACGATATACTCAGCCATTTCGTCTGGCATAAGTGGCGCTTGGTATCCAGGAAAAGCTTCTTCTAACATCTCTGTCTGTACAGCTCCTAAAGCTACTACATTAAAGAATATACCTTTATCCTTATATTCCTCTGCAAGCAATTCACTAAGAATAGTCACAGCTCCTTTACTAGAGCTATATGCTGCTAACCCTCCGAATTTAAGTACTCCCTGAACTCCTCCCATACTACTCACTGTTACCACATGACTATTGACTTTCATAAATGGCACTGTCAACTGCATTAGACGAGCTGCTCCGAATACATTCACATTGTAGACATATTGAAAGTCTTCTTGTGTAATCTCTTCAAAAGGTTTATTAACAATAGCTCCAGCATTGTTAATCAAGATATCTACATGACTCCAGTTATCTTGTACAAAAGCGACTACTTGCTGTAAGTCTTCCTCTTTTGTTATATCAACAGCTAAATAAGTAACGTTATCTAAACCTACTAATTTGTCAGATACCTTTCTAGATACAGCCAATACATTATGACCTAATTTAGACAACCACTGCACACACTCTAGGCCTATACCTCTACTTGTCCCTGTAACAATTACATTTTTCATTTTAATACATTCTAATTTCTCCCGGAGCTAAATTAACAAGTTTAGCTACAACCGGTATTATATCTTGTGTAAAAGAAGTCATAAAGTTTAAATCCATTAAATGAGCTTCATCTTTTACGTGGTGGTAATATTCATAATTTTCAAAGTCAAAAGAACTGAACGTTTGACATGGTACTTTAAACATTTGATAGAACGGATAGTTATCAGATCTTTTAAACAACTGAAACTCCTCTGCCTTCTCTAATTTACCTACTATTGGTTTACCTGCCAATTCATTTAGCTTAGGTGCCATAGTAGATAGATCATATCCTGTCAGATAAGTAACATAATCTCTTTTCATTGGCAAACCTAACATCTCAAAGTTTAACATAGATACAACATTTACATTCTCTGCTTTAAGACGTTCTGCTAAATGCTTAGATCCCCATAACCCTTTCTCCTCTCCAGTGAAGAACGCGATAATGATAGTACGCTTATTATTTTGTAACTTTAAATTACGAGCCAACTCTAATAAGATAGCACTACCTGCTGCATTATCATTAGCACCATTAGCAATAGAATCACCATCTACAGGCTTCTCTATTCCTATATGATCGTAATGCGCTCCTAATACGACTACCTCATTCTTTAAGACAGCGTCTGTACCAGGAATAACCCCCACTACATTCCAAGCCTCTTTTACATTCTTTAATGTATCATTATAACTCGTATAGTACGATTTTATTTTATACTCTTCTAAATGTTTAGCTAAATAATTAGCCGCTAATTTACCTCCCTCACTACCAGTATCTCTACCTAATAATTCATCAGAAGCTAAATAGAATAGTGTCTCTTTAATATTCTTTTGTTCAGCATTAACTTTAACAACAGTTGGAACCTTAGTAGAAGCACATCCCACTAACAACACTGTAGCCAATAAACCTAAAAATCTCATTTATAAATATTTTCATCAAAAATACAAAAAGGATATTAACTAATGAAAATAAATGCTCTTGGATAGCAATGAAATAGTATAAAATATCGCAATAAAAAAGCCCTCATTCATAATGAATGAGGGCTCAGTATTATATTATAAATAGATTACGCCAACATAGTAACTGGGTTCTCTACATAATCTTTAAATGTTTGTAAGAATTGAGCACCTGTAGCACCATCCACTGTTCTGTGGTCACATGCTAAAGTTACTACCATCGTGTTTCCTACTACTACTTGACCATTCTTAACTACTGGTTTTTCTATAATAGCACCTACTGATAGAATAGCAGAGTTAGGTTGGTTGATAATAGAAGTAAATGATTGGATACCGAACATACCTAAGTTAGATACAGTGAATGTACTTCCTTCCATCTCAGCAGGAGTAAGTTTTTTAGTTTTAGCTTTAACAGCTAATTCTTTTACTTTACCACCGATGTTAGTAAGAGACATTTGATCTGTAAATGGCAATACTGGTACTACTAATCCATCTTCTACAGCTACAGCCACACCTATATTGATATGGTTATTATAGATAGTTGCATTATCAGTCCATTGCGTATTGACTTGAGGGTGTTTGCGAAGTGCCATAGCACATGCTTTCACTACCATATCATTAAATGACACTTTAGTATCAGGTAGATTATTAATAATCTTACGAGATTCAATAGCATTATCCATGTCTAACTCGATAGTTAAGTAATAGTGAGGAGCAGTAAACTTAGACTCAGCTAAACGACGAGCAATAGTTTTACGCATTTGTGAGTTTTTCACTTCCTCTACACTTACTTCACCAGCAGGTACAAAAGCCTTAACTGCAGGTACAGCAGCCGTAGCAGCAGCTACAGGAGATGCTGTCTTAGCAGCTGGCGTGAAGTTCTCGATATCGCGTTTAACGATACGTCCATTCTCACCTGACCCTTTAACATCAGTAATGTTTATTCCTTTATCTTCAGCAATCTTCTTAGCCAACGGAGAAATGAATACTCTCCCATTAGTTGAAGCAGTAGCCTCCACACTTACAGTTACAGCAAGAGTCTCAGCTTTAGGAGCCTCTTCTACAGAAGCCTCAACAGCAAAACCACCAGCTATGATAGCAGAAACATCAGTTCCTTCTGGTCCTAAGATAGCTAATACGCTATCCACTGGAGCAGATTCTCCTTCATTAATACCTACATATAATAAAGTTCCAGCTTCGAAAGCTTCGAACTCCATAGTTGCTTTATCAGTTTCTATTTCTGCAAGGATATCCCCTTCTTGTACTTTATCACCTACTTTTTTAATCCAAGTAGCCACTGTACCATCAGTCATCGTATCACTTAGACGAGGCATAGTAATGATCTTAACTCCAGCAGGCATAGCAGCCGCTTTAGGAGCAGGTGCATCAGCTTTAACTTCCACTTGTGCAGCAGGAGCCTCAGCTACAGGAGCAGCGCTAGCACCACCACTGATTAATGCAGAGATATCTTCACCTTCAGTACCTATAATAGCAAGTAACGAATCTACAGGAGCAGATTCACCTTCTTGTAATCCAATATATAACAATGTACCTGAATTAAATGATTCAAACTCCATTGTTGCTTTGTCTGTTTCGATCTCTGCAAGGATATCTCCTTCTGAAATCTTATCTCCAACTTTTTTTAACCAAGCTGCAACCACACCTTCTGTCATAGTGTCGCTTAAGCGAGGCATTGTAATTACTTCTGCCATGTTCTTTTATTATTATAATCTGTGAGGTATAAAAGGATAGTTCTCTTGTTCGTATACTACATCGTACATTACGTTTTGATCAGGGAATGGAGATTCTTCTGCGAATTTCTCACACTCAGCTACGTGATCTTTTACTCTTTGATCCATTGCTTCGATCTCAGCCTCTGTAGCATATCCTTTTTCTCTAATTACGTCTAATACTTGCGTAATAGGATCTATTTTTTTGTACTCTTCTACTTCCTCTTTAGTACGGTAGTGTTGAGCATCTGACATAGAGTGACCTCTATATCTATATGTTTTCATCTCTAAGAAAGTAGGTCCATCTCCACGACGAGCTCTTTCGATAGCCTCGTACATAGCCTCAGCTACTTTAACAGGGTTCATACCATCTACAGGTCCACTAGGCATTTCGTATCCTAATCCTAATTTCCAGATATCAGTATGGTTAGCTGTACGTTCTACTGAAGTACCCATAGCATATCCATTGTTCTCAACGACAAATACTACTGGTAATTTCCAGTTCATTGCCATATTGAATGTCTCGTGAAGAGAACCTTGACGAGCCGCTCCGTCACCAAAGTAACACATAGTAACAGCTTGTCTATCAAAATATTTGTCAGCGAATGCTAATCCAGCTCCTACAGGAATTTGTCCCCCTACGATACCATGACCTCCATAGAAACGGTGCTCTTTAGAAAAGATGTGCATAGACCCACCTAAACCTTGTGATGTACCTGTTCCTTTTCCTAATAACTCAGCCATAATACGCTTAGGATCTACTCCTAATCCGATAGGCTGAACGTGATTTCTATATGCTGTAATCATCTTGTCTTTAGACATGTCCATTGCATGTAAAGCTCCAGCCAATACTGCTTCCTGCCCATTATATAAATGCAAGAATCCTCTCACTTTTTGTTGAATATATAAAGCAGCAAGCTTATCTTCAAACTTTCTCCAAAATAGC
>JBOFGJ010000352.1:0-6914 GCA_051649065.1 Flavobacterium sp.
AGACATTATCTATGCAGGTCAAAAACAAGAACCTCGAAAGTCTCTTTAGAGAGATTACACAATAAACGAAAGCGCCTCTTATTGAGGTGCTTTTTTTATATATCATAATTATACAATTCTTAATTACTGCCGTTTTCACATCAAATTATTAGCAAAACACATAGCTATGATAAAATAATGATGGTATAATGATCGCATCAAAATAGGCTAAAACTATGCGCCCATTATGTAATTACTCACATTTTTTTGACATATGAATTAGACATACTTTGCAGTACTGGCTAATGCTTAATTTGGGTTAAAGCTGAATTCAATGCGTCAATGGCTTGAGTAATAGCTTCTGTATCTATTTTCTTAAAATCTGGAGGTGGGGAAAGTTCACTTTCTTGTCTAGTAATAGAGTCAACATAACCCCATATCTCTAGGATTTGTTGATCCATTTTTTCTTTATAGTTTGCAATAACTCTCTTCCATGCAAAGGTAACTTTATTAGCATGGACTTCTATTTTAGTTCCATCGATATAAGCCTCTTCAATACTGATAAAACCTTTCTCTATGAATAGTTCAACAATCTGAGTAAAAATCTGCTATATATAACCCTTAAGTTTTGAAGAGCGAAAACGATTAATTGTATTATGGTCTGGGTACGACATACCATTTAACCACATATAATAAACATTCTTTCGTTATTCAGACCATTAAGAAAACTTGTAACGTACCGCTATAAATTAAAATCCCCCTATCGAAGTACATACTTCAATAGGGGGATTTTATATTTCTTGAGAAAAGAGTATACTACTAAAAAAGACCGTTTATCTCTGCGTCTATTTTATTAATCACACTTCCTAAATCTTCTGGATTGTCAACAAAGTCAAGATTATCGACATCAATAATAAGTAATTTACCTTTGTCATATCCTTTAATCCAATCTTCATAACGTTCGTTCAACTTATTAAGATACTCTATAGAGATAGAGTTTTCATAATCTCTTCCTCTCTTTTGGATTTGACCTACTAAATTTGGCACTGAGCTTCTTAAGTAGATTAATAAATCTGGAGCACCTACTAACTCTTGCATTAATTCAAATAACGAAGAATAGTTCTGAAAGTCACGGTTAGACATTAAGCCCATTGCGTGTAAGTTTGGCGCAAAGATATGAGCATCTTCATAGATCGTACGATCCTGAATAATCGTCTTCCCACTCTGTCTAATCTGTAAAACTTGACGAAAACGGCTATTTAAGAAGTACACTTGTAAGTTAAATGACCATCTGTCCATCTGATGATAGAAATCATCCAAATATGGATTATCTACTACATCTTCATAATGAGGTTCCCAACCATAGTGTTTGGCCAATAAATTCGTAAGTGTAGTTTTACCTGCACCTATATTTCCAGCAATAGCTATATGCATTACGGTAGTTTTATAAAGTAATTATTTAATTTCTGTCCGTCAAAAATACTCAATTTTTGATTGCCAAAAAAGAAGCCTGAAATGCTTTTTTCTTTTGTATCTATAACAGAAGTCTTATTCGCTTTTAAATCAACTAAGTATAATTTATTTTCAAAAGAATAAAGTAATCTATCTAAACCTAATACTTGTATTAAATCATACTTAAACGTCATTTTATAGTTTAAAACTTCTTTACCAGATAAATCATTTATATGCAATACATTTTCACTATCTATTAAAAAGAACAAATGTGGTAATGAAATATATTGTTTAGGAATCACGCCTTCAGGAAAATTAAACACACGATGTAATTCATACGTAATACTGTTGTATAAATGAACAGACCTAGTTCTCTCGTTCACTAACCAGTAATTTCGCTTAGTACTCACACCTGCATAACTAATATCCATAGAAGGAAACTTTACTCCAAGCTCTATGACACTGCGCTTAGCCAATTCTTTATTAACGATAACAATAGACTTCTTCTCCTTATAGAATAACATTAGTTCTAATGGATTAGTAATATCAATAGAAGTTAAAGAATCTAACTCCTTACTCTTATACTGCACTCCACTATATTTCGTATTCTTTTTAAATAGGTCACCCTCTTTTATATAAGTACTATCAAAGATATCCTTCCCTAAGAACTGTTGGTCTTTACCCATATTCTCGTTATTCAGAAACTTCAATCTCAAAGTATCCATAACTACAACAGGTTCTTCCTTAGTTACAGATTCTTTGTTTTGAGGCTTCACTTTAGGAGTTACTTGAGCATAACCCATAGCTCCTATTGCAACAACAATTAAACAAGAAAACATCTTTTTCATAACTTACTTTTTTAGCTTTTGATGTACGTCAAGAAGGTAAACGGATACTGATGTTTGCCATCTTTATCATGAAACTCTTCTTTAACTACTTTCCATTGATTCTCATCGATAACAGGGAAGAATGTATCAGCATCTAGCTCCGTGTGAACACGAGTCAACTCTATCTTATCAGCGAAAGGCATAGCAAGATTATAAATCTCACCTCCACCAATAATAAAGCTCTCTTCCTGCTCAGTCACTAGGTCTAATGCCTGCTCTAGGCTATTAACAACGATACACGATGCAGGAACATCATAATCTTCCTGGCGTGTGATAATAATATGTGTACGATTAGGTAATGGCTTAGGAAATGACTCGAAAGTCTTACGCCCCATAATAATGAAGTGATGTGATGTCAAATCTTTAAAATGTTTAAAGTCATCTGGCAAATGCCATAGCAAATCATTGTCCTTACCTAATGCGTTATTTTCTGCTGCTGCAGCTATTAGTGTCAGCATATCTCTATTTTTCTAATTCTGTTCCTGGAGTTGACACCACAGGAGAGGTTGTCTGTTCTAAATCTCTTTTAGTATCAACTAAAGGGAAGTCTTTTTCTACTTTAGTTCTCAACTCTTTAATGCGCTTTTCTTGCATTTCAACTAATCGTTTTATCTGTTTCTCTTCCCATCGTTTACCCATAAATCGATTAACGATCAAAACATTTACAGCGTGCAAGAACAAGAATAATGCCCACGCTCCTACTGCATATGGCCACCACTGCATATACCCAGGAGCAGTATTATCCTGTACTAAACCATTAAAACAAAACAATAAAATACTCCCAAGAACAAAAACAACTAAGTGAAAGAATAATATCTTTCTTTGTTTTATCCTATTGCGAGCATAGTCATACATTTCATAAGAGTCATCTTTTCTCATATATCGTATCTATTAATTAAGGTATTATTAAACTGACACTTGACCTTTTATCGCTGGATGCGGATCATAGTTCTCTAGTACAAAATCCTCGTATTTAAAACTAAATATATCTTTTACTTCTTTATTCAACACCATTTTAGGCAATGCCTTTGGCTCTCTACTTAACTGTAAGTTAACCTGCTCTATATGGTTATTATAAATATGTACATCTCCGAAAGTATGAATAAAATCTCCCACTTCTAGATCACATACTTGAGCTACCATCATCGTTAATAACGCATAAGAAGCGATATTAAACGGTACTCCTAAGAATACATCTGCACTGCGCTGATATAACTGACAAGACAACTTGCCATCTGCTACATAAAACTGAAAGAATGAGTGGCAAGGAGGCAATGCTGCTTTCCCATTCGCTACATTCTCACTAAATGATACAGTAGTATCTGGTAGTACACTAGGGTTCCATGCAGACACCATAATACGTCTACTGTTCGGATTAGTCTTTAGTGTATCTATTACTTCTTTTATTTGATCAATACCTTCTCCATTCCAGTTTCTCCATTGGTATCCATATACAGGTCCTAAGTCTCCATTCTCATCAGCCCATTCATCCCATATACGCACGCCATTGTCACTTAAATACTTCGTATTAGTATCCCCATTTAAAAACCACAATAACTCATAGATTATAGATTTAAGATGCACTTTTTTAGTGGTTACTAAAGGAAAGCCTTCTGATAAATCGAAACGCATCTGATGTCCAAATATGCTCTTAGTCCCTGTACCTGTGCGATCTCCTTTTTGAGTTCCTCTATCTAATACCTCTTGTACTAAATCTAAATATTGTTTCATTGTTGTGTTGTATATATAGCTGTTATCGTTTATTTAACTCATCTCTTAATAGAGCTGCCTTCTCGTAATCTTCATTTAATAAAGCTTCATTAAGTAATCTCTCTAATTCTGATTTAGAATGATCAGAGAAATCATTAGCCTTAGCTTCTTCTTCTAAAAATTGCTCTACTTTAGACGCAATATCTGCTCCAGAATAGTCTTGCTGATCAATTTGCTCCTCTTCGTGCTCTTCTTCTACCTCAGCATTAAGTATAATTCCTGCTTTATCTAAAATATCTTTATATGTATAGATAGGTGCATAAAAACGTATTGCTAGCGCAATCGCATCAGATGTACGTGCATCTATAACTTCTTCTACTCCATCTCTCACACAGACTAAACTAGAATAAAATATTCCATCTAATAATCTGTTAATAATAACCTCTTTGACTATAATACTATATCTATCTGCAAGAGATTTAAACAAGTCGTGTGTCAAAGGTCTAGGTGGTTTAATATCATCCTCTATCGCTATCGCTATAGACTGAGCTTCAAATGCTCCTATCACGATTGGCAACTTTCTACCTCCCACTTCCTCTTCTAATATCAAGGCATACGCACCATTCTGTGTATGACTATAAGATATCCCGCTTACCGTTAATTTTATTAAACTCATAATTATTTTTTATACAAAAAAAGCAACTAAAACAAAGATATAAATATTCTTTGTCTTAGTTGCCTTATATATTTAAAAGCTTTTAAAAACGCTTAAGCATTCTTTGCTTTAAACTCTTTTAACTTCTCTACTAACTGAGGAACTACTTGGAAAGCATCACCTACAATACCATAGTCAGCCACTTTAAAGAATGGTGCCTCAGCATCAGTATTAATAGCTACTTTTACTTTAGATGAGTTAACTCCAGCGATGTGTTGGATAGCTCCTGAGATACCTACAGCGATATATAAATTCGCAGCTACAGGTTTACCAGTTTGTCCTACGTGCTCTTCGTGAGATCTCCATCCTAAATCAGATACAGGCTTAGAACAAGCTAATGCTCCACCTAACACCTCTGCTAAATCTTCGATCATTTTCCAGTTCTCTGGTCCTTTTAACCCACGACCACCAGATACTACTATATCAGCATCAGCGATAGTTACTTTACCAGATACTTTCTCAACTCCTTCTACTTTAAGACTAAAATCTGCTTCATTTAATGACGGAGCGAAATCTTCTGTTGCACCTGCACCAGCTACTTCTACTAATCCATAAGAGTTTTTCGCTAAAGCGATAACTTTCACATCAGTAGTTAATTCTGTATGAGAGAATGCTTTAGATGAGAATGAATTTCTCTTAACTACGAAAGGAGAAGTACTTTCTGGAAGAGCCACTACATTAGTAGCAAACCCAGCATTTAAAGATACTGCTACATAAGGAGCAGCATATAAACTGTCTGTAGAAGATGATAATACCACTACTTTTGATCCTTCTTTAGCTGCTGCTTGTTTGATAACATCAGCATACGCTTTAGCGTTAAATGTAGCTAATTTATCATTTGTAACTTTTAATACTTTATCTACTCCGTATTTTGCTAATTCGCTAACGTCTGAAGTATTTACAGTTACTGCAGTCACTGATGTACCTAATGACTCTGCTACTTTCTTAGCATAAGAAGCTAACTCTAATGCTACTTTTTTAAATTTTCCTTCTGCTGATTCAGCATATATTAAAACTGACATAATTCTTCTTTTTTAAAGGTTTACAAATAAATGAAATTAGATAACTTTTGCCTCGTTGTGTAACAAGTTGATTAACTCATCTATGTTATCAGGAGAAATCATCTTACAAGCTGATTTAGCAGCTGGCTTTTCAAATTTCACATCTTTAGTAGTCACATCTGCTCCTACTGGTTCTACTACAGCTAACGCTTTAGTTCTAGCAGACATAATACCACGCATATTAGGAATACGTAGATCTTTCTCATCTACGATACCTTTTTGTCCTCCGATTACCATTGGAAGTTTTCCAGAGATAGTCTCTTTACCTCCATCTATCTGACGAATAGCTTTTACAGATGTACCATCTACTTCAATTCCCTCACAAGAGTTAATAAAGTCATATCCTAAATATGCAGCTAGCATACCAGGTACCATTCCACCGTTATAATCTAAAGATTCTTTACCAGCTAAAACCAAGTCAAAACCACCGTTCTTAACTACTTCAGCTAATTGTTTAGCCACATACATACCATCAGATGGATTAGCATTCACACGGATTGCCTCATCAGCACCGATTGCTAATGCCTTACGCAATGTAGCCTCAGTATCAGCTCCACCTACGTTCACTACAGTTACTGTAGCACCTTGTTTCTCTTTAAACCAAATTGCTCTAGTTAAAGAATATTCATCATTAGGATTGATAACGAACTGTACCCCGTTAGTATCAAACTCTGTATCTCCATTAGTGAAGTTGATTTTTGAAGTAGTATCAGGCACGTGACTGATGCAAACTAATATTTTCATTTTTATATCGTTTTTTGTGTTTCACATTTACTTACCGAACGAAAATAAGAATTTATTTTTGATAATTTACTATGCTTGCATATAAAATTATTACCGTTATTTAAATAGATTCTAATTAATAAACTTTTGCTACTACCCGTTTATAATGCTCTACAACTCTAATTATATTGAAATACAAACTTTTTCTTCCCCATTTATAGGTTTTTTACTCCTATAGACTTCACACCGATTCCCAGTAAACAACAATCCTTTTATCAAAAGAATTAACACGAATTTGATTAAATAATAATTTTCATATTTAGCATCTACACACCTATCTAATAGAATCATCTCATTAATACAAAGAAATTTTGCGTTTAGTTTACA
>JBOFGJ010000353.1:0-1093 GCA_051649065.1 Flavobacterium sp.
TCGATTAATAATTCAGCAGATTTGTTTGGAGTAGCAGTACCAATACCTACTTGGGCATTAGCTGCAAATGTTCCGAACAGAAGTGCTACAGGAAGTAATCTTTTTTTCATAACAATAATTCTTAATATTTTAATTACGACTTAGAGAAACTATGATTATAAATTCCATCTAAGGGATTGTTGTTTTGTTGTTTAAACGTCTTGTGAACCAAATCACACAACGCGTATATTAGGTGTTATTTTCTTCAACAAATGTCACTCAAAAGCATCTGTTATATGTTTCAAAACCTTAGCGCGGTATACAATCCAACGAATTGAAACATGGAACACCAAGAACCCAACAATCATTAAATCAATAAATTACAATAAACACACAAAAGTATTACTACCTCTTAAGGTAGTCGAAAGAAAAGAAATGATATAAAGTTATAAAACAGCCTTTTTGAAACATCAAAAAAGCAAATCCAGACTGCTTTTTATCAAATTTTCAGAAGGTGAAATTCTATCTAAAAAGCATCTAAATATTTTACACTACTCTTAGAAAGCAATGCGAAAAAACAAGAAACTTACTATCACAATAAGTAGAATAAAATAGAAAAGTAAGAGTTAAAGAGCTATAACTTTGTGAATATTTAAAGGTTTTAAGCATCACATTAAGAGAACAAAATAGCAATTTAGAAGCATACTCTCTAAACATTATCTTCACTAGATAAATAGCACAGATCACTTCAATATTCACAATTACTCCACTACTCTATTCAAACTAAGAACCTAAAATAGCTAAATATGGTATGCCACTCCCATGTTATCACGCTTTTTCAATTCACAACTATGCTACAATACACTTTACTCAATACTTCAGTTATTTTATGTAATTAGCCCTTATAACTGCTGTCTATCACTGTATCTAGAAGAAAATCACGATTACATATGGTACACTGGTTTAAATTAGGCATAAAAAAAGTCACAAACATTGGCGAAATGCTGTGACTTAATACTTTAGTGACTTTACACTGGCTATGTAAAATCGGAAATCAATTATTGTTGTTTGTCGTTCTGACCTTGTTGATTCAAAATATATTCTGAAGGAGAAA
>JBOFGJ010000354.1:0-1316 GCA_051649065.1 Flavobacterium sp.
TGTTTTGACCCCTATAAACCTAGAGTATTTTTAAATTTTTAAAGTATAATGTTTTAGGCTACTTTTTCTCTGCTACAAATCAAGTGTTTGTCCTTTTCCCATTTCTCCATTGGAGTGATTTTTCCAAGCAAACCATGTAGTCTTTTGTTATTATAAAATACTACGTACTTCTTTAATATTTGTTCTATTTGTCCAAAAGTAAAGTATTCAAATTTAGTAAAAACCTCTCTTTTTAAAGTACCGTGATAGGCTTCTATGTGAGCATTTTCCTCTGGTGTTGCTATGTGTGTAAATTCTTGTGATACACCTACTAAGGAAAGATATTCTCTTACATTCTTGGCAATAAATTGACTACCATTATCCGATCTAATAACCACATTTTTAGGGTAATCTAACTCTTCAAAAAGCCCTGACAATAATTCTATTACCTGCTTCTGCTTAATATTAAAGCTGAAGTAGTCTTTTAATATTCTACGACTGTGTACATCAATTATAGAAAGTAAATAAGCATTTTTACCTTTTTGTGGTATCCATACCATCTTAATATCCATTTCAATACACTCTAAGGGTCTTGTAGTCTTTACTTTACGATGCTTAACGTACTTCTTATTCGAATGATCTCTAGTTATACGAGTTTGTAAAAGTTGGGCGCTTTTCATGATACGAAATACTTTTTTATGGTTAATGGTGTACCCTTCGCGTTTAAGATACTCGCTCATCATACGGTAACCACAATCCATAAAATCACCCTTTAAAAGCTCTTTAATTGACTCTACAACAGTTTGTTCGTTAACCCAACCTTGGGTTTTATGATAGGTTAATAAAGTAGCTTTATTACCTTTTGACTTGCCAGAACCCTTGAAGTAGTATGTGCTTTCACTTAAGCCAATCCAATGTATTAGTTTAGCTTTACTTTTTTGATATTTACTATAAAAGTAATCTACCAGATCTTTTTTGGATCGGATGTCCCAAACTTTTTTTTTAGCAGTTCACGTTGAACTTCTAATTCTATTTCTTTGTCACTTAGCAGTTTACGAAGAATCTTGTTCTCTTGCTCTGCTTTTTTAAGTTCTTTTGATTTGTCAGAAACAGCAGGTCTTAATCCTGATTCTCCTTGAGAATCGAATTTCTTCTTCCATGAGTAGAAAGTACCTGTACTTAAACTGTGTTTACGACAAGTTTCTATTGCCCCATTTTCTTCTGCTTCTTGTAAAATTGATAGCTTCTCAGATAGGCTCCATTTCTTGTATTTCATAAGTCCAAAGTTATGTAATTAATTTACTAATTTCACTCCAGCTTATTTAGGGGCTAATATA
>JBOFGJ010000355.1:0-9820 GCA_051649065.1 Flavobacterium sp.
TGCTCAACCTACAGATACTGCTAGAACATTACTTTCTTACAAAGGAGCAATGTTAAAACACCACTTACAAGGTGGAGTTAACAAAGGAGCTTTAACTCAAGAGCAAGCTGACGCGAAATTCGCTGCTTGGTTAGAAGAAAAAGCTGCTAAAATCAACGCTAAGAAAGAAGGATTATCTTCTAACAAAGCTGCTGACAAAGCTGCTAGATTAGCTGCTGAGAAAGAAGTAAACGCTAAACGTGCTGCTGCTGCTCAAGCTAAAGCTGCTGCTGCTGTTGCTCCTGCAGAAGAAACTGCTGAAGTAGCTGCTGAAGAAAGCAACGAAGAAACTCAAGCATAATTTACTAGCGAGATGCGTAAAAAGGATTGTTTCTATTTAGGCAAAATCGCAAAGAAATTTAGCTTTAAAGGGGAGGTACTTATTTATTTAGATACCGATGAACCTGAGTTATACGAAAACTTGGAATCAGTGTTCGTCGACTTCGACGGACAACTGGTTCCTTTTTTTATGGAACAAGCTTCATTACATAAAAGCGATTTTTTAAGAGTTAAATTCGAAGAATCTAACTCTGAAGAAGATGCTGACCGATTAGTCGGATCAGAAATTTACCTTCCACTGACGATGCTTCCTAAGCTAGAAGGAAACAAGTTCTACTACCACGAGATCACTGACTTCGATGTAATAGATACTAATGAAGGTAATATAGGTACACTAAAAAGAGTAAATGATAGTAACTACCAACCGATATTCGAAATAGACTTTAACGGAACTGAAATACTAGTACCGATGATCGACGAACTTATACATAAAGTGGATCGTGAGAATAAAAAGCTATATCTACACGTACCAGTAGGACTATTAGATATCTACTTAAAGAGATAATATCTATCAAAAATATAAAAACCTCGAGTCTGTTGATTCGAGGTTTTTTTGTTTATATAACATCTTAAACTGTATATTGTTAATTCAAATAGTATTTCTACATTTAATACCACCTTAAACCCAGATTAAGCGATAGACATATAAACAAAACTAATTATACAAAATAGCTCTAAATTTCTTCTAAAAGCATACTGTAGTATGGTTTTAGAAGAAAAGAAAGAGAGATGAAGTAGAAATACTTTGCAGTATTTGGCTAATGCTTAATCTGGATTAAACACCATACTATTATGATGATTAGCCATATTACTAAAAATGACATCACTCCAGGTGAAGAGATTAAAGGTATCGAAATCAGAAAAGGTATCTTTCTACTAATCCAAAGTGACTACCCAAGCTTCACTAAACAAGATTTCATAACGATAGCTGAACTCAACAGGTATAGACGACTATATCTTACTTCCTTAGTGATGCAAGAGAAAGGTGAAATGGATATACTAGATAAAGATGTGATGAATGCTATTCAGAACAATGCTATATTATCTGAGAATATACAAGATGTAATAGAGGCTAAACTTACCTTAGGACAAAGAATTGCAGATAAGGTGGCTGCTTTTGGTGGTAGTTGGACATTTATTATCACTTTCTTTACCTTCTTAATAATCTGGATGGCAATAAACATTTGGGTATTTACTGCTAAGCCTTTTGATCCCTATCCCTTTATTTTATTAAATTTAATACTTTCTTGTTTAGCAGCTATACAAGCACCTATCATTATGATGAGTCAAAATAGACAAGAACAAAAAGATAGACAACGCAATGAGCACGATTATAAAATCAACCTAAAAGCAGAATTGGAGATTAAACTTCTTAGCGAAAAGATAGATCACTTATTAGTACACCAAAACAAAAAACTACTCGAAATACAGGAAGTACAGATAGACTATTTAGAGGACTTAATGAAAGAGGTCAAGAAGAATGCAAAATAACGAATCTATATTTTTTATTTTAAAAAACATAATTCATTTATATAATACGATTTTTTTTTATAAAAATAAGTATATTAGATAAATCATTAACTTAGTTTGCTCTAAACAACCATCCTTATGACCAAGTATTTATTCTTGTTATTACTAGTATTCACTACTCCTCTACTAGCACAAACTACCCCGATAGAAGTAATGCGATATAATTATAAAATTAGTGTGGCTAATGGTGCAAAGAAACTGGTACGAGATGGTGTAGCTATCTTAGATGTAAATGAGAACAAGAGTCGTTTTACTGATTTGAAAAACTATGAGTACTTAGAATCACTGAATACTGATACACCTCAGAAAAACAATCAATATATTATTAAATGGACTGTATTTACAGATGGTAAGAACACAACATTCTACGATAAGATAGGACTAGATTTAAGCTATTATGAAGAAGATAAGAATGTAATAAAATGGACAATAAAACCAGAAATAATCACTTGGAATGACTATAAAGTACAAGAAGCAACTGCATCTTATGAAGGTCGAGAGTGGACAGTACTATTCACACAAGATATACCTGGGCAGAATGGTCCTTATAAATTCGTTAATCTACCAGGGTTTGTTGTTAAAGCTTGGGATAGTGAGAATCACTTTGTATTCGAACTAACTAACAGTCAAAAAACAACTACAAATTGGGATATACTTGCTAATGAGAAATATACTAAATACACTAAAGACCAAACTACCAAAGCTCGTAAAATAGCAGCTAACAAAACCTATGCACAATTATTAGAAGAAAAGGGAACAGTCTTAAACCAAACTACTGCTGAATACTTCAATAAAAAAGTAGGTGATAGTGAGAACCCAATAGAACGCAATTTTTAGACAACACAACTAAATATATCAAATTATGAAAAAAACAGATGCATTATTACCAGTAGGACTGGCCTTAACTACAATAGGTCTTTTAAGCAATAACACTAGTAAAATCTTATCCTATACTTTACTAATATTAGGGATAGCTATTATGTTTTACAACCTATATTTAAAACTAAAGGTTAAGAACTAACCGATAGCTAATGATTAAAAGTAGTCCAGATAATATTACCTTCTGGTTCTTTAGGTTCTGCAGGAGTTGTGCCATTTAGAGATATTACATAAGAAGCAAGCTTCGCTATTTCGACAGGTTTAAAACTAGTTTTCCAAGGTATCATTCCTTTGCCAGGGCGCCCTCCGTCAGATATTGTATTGTAGATATTGTCAAACCCTCCACCGTTTATCCAATACTTATCCGTATGATTAGGTCCGATACCCCCACCTCCATCTGCTTTATGACAAACTACACAATTAACATCGAATAAAGCCTTGCCTTCTTGAAGTGACTTATTGTCTGTGTAAAGTCGAATATCATTATCTCTTGTGTTACTTGATACTTATTCGTTGGAAATGGTTTTATTAGTCAACATCTCCTCAAGTTGCCTTGCACGTTGTTCTTGTTTTTCCGTTTCTTTTATTACATAATTTGCCACTAATGCCGCAAACGAACCTAATGCTAATATTGTCAATAAAATATATTTTACAGGACTACGACTAAATGAGTCACTGTTCTTTGATGTATTATTTTGCATTGTAATATTTTTTAATCAATTAAATACTAACGAATAACAATATTACATAGTATTATATCAGCCCTATTTATAATCAGTCTATTATGCTTAAAGCATGCATTTCTCTCATTAGGTCACTAAACCTCCTTTTTGTACTTTTGTAAAAAGAATAAACAATATGTTTGAGTTTAAACAATTCACGATACAGCAGGATAAGTGTGCGATGAAGGTAGGTACAGATGGAGTACTATTAGGAGCATGGACTCCGATAGACAATAATCCTTACAATGTGTTAGACATTGGATCAGGTACAGGATTATTAGCACTTATGATGGCACAGCGTACAGATGCAGAGCAGATAGATGGAGTAGAAATAGACGAAAACGCACATGAGCAAGCTGTAGAGAACTTTGAGAACAGCCCTTGGGGCGATAGACTATTCTGTTATCATGCGGACTTAGAGACCTTCGCTAATGAAATGGAAGAAGAGTATGATTTGATTATCTCTAATCCTCCGTTCTACAGTGAAGATTATCAAACGAATGATAAACAGAGAGACATGGCACGCTTTCAGGATGCTATGCCTTTTGACTTATTAATTGAGGCTGTAGAATATTTCTTGTCTGAGAAAGGTATATTTAGCGTAATTATCCCAGCCAAAGAAGAAGATAAGATGATGCGTTTGGCAGCTGAGTTTGGTATCTATCCATTTAAGGTAACTCGCGTTCGAGGAAACGAACAAGCAGAAATCAAACGAAGCCTAATTGCTTTTTCACGTCAAATAGTAGATAAAATACCCCTAGATGAGTTGATTATCGAGGTAGAGAGACATCAGTACACACCAGCATTTGAGGCACTTGTGAGAGATTTTTATTTAAAATTATAAAAAAAGTTGTTTTTATTTTGTTTATTCCAAAATAAATTACAGATATTTGTAACAACAAAAACAAAGAAAAAAATGAATACAGTTTATACAATGATGATGAGCATGATGATGTGGAGAAATCCGCAGGGCTTGTTATTTGCATAAACTTAAATTCAAAATAACATATATAAAGCCCTTGCAATAGCGAGGGCTTTTTTTTTACACCAACCAAAACAGTATATAATTAGAATAAATAAAAAACCATGATTTACAATACTAACACAATGATGATGGCAATGATGATGATGAACATGATGATGTTCACACCGCCCTATTGCCTAAAGTCAACGAGTTAGTCATAATCTAAAAAGAAGATTAGAATACTTGAAGTCCTTTCGGCAATGCCGAAGGGACTTTTTTTATTCCCTTAATTCTCAAAACAAAAATTAATACAGTAACTAAAACATTAAAAAATATTCAACCATGAGCAATTTAAATTTTTCAACACAAGCATTACACGCAGGACACAATGTACAAGCAACAGCAGGAACAAGAGCAGTGCCTATCTATCAAACATCATCGTATGTATTCGAAAACGCTGATCACGCAGCAGGTGCATTTAACCTATCTATCCCTGCATATATCTATACAAGATTAAACAATCCTACTAACGATATATTAGAACAACGCTTAGCAGCTCTTGAGGGAGGTATCGGAGCAGTAGTGACAGCATCAGGTGCATCTGCTATCTCTACAACGTTCTTAACACTGCTAAAAGCAGGTGACCACATCGTATCATCTAATAGCTTATACGGAGGAACTTATAACTTATTTAATGTTACTCTTCCAAGATTTGGTATCAACACTACATTCGTAGATCCGTCTAACGTTGAGAACTTCAGAACAAATATCCAAGAGAACACAAAAGCAATATTCGTGGAGAGTTTAGGTAACCCTAAGTTAGACATCATCAACCTAAAAGCTGTGGCTAAGATTGCACAGGAGTTTAACATCCCATTTATTGTAGATAATACTGTTGCTTCTCCTGCACTACTTAACCCTATCGAATATGGAGCTAATATAGTAGTACACTCGTTGACTAAGTATATCACAGGTAATGGTACTTCATTAGGTGGAGCGATTATCGATGCAGGGACATTTGATTGGTCAAGTGGTAGATTCCCAGAGTTCACAGAACCTTCTCCAGGATACCACGGATTAATATACCACCAAGCACTAGGTAATGCTGCTTTCATTGCTAAGATAAGAGTAGAAGGATTAAGAGATTTAGGTGCAGCACTTAGCCCATTCAATGCCTTCCAAATCATCCAAGGGTTAGAGACTTTACCTATCCGTATCCAGAAACACAGTGAGAATGCATTAGCCTTAGCAGAATGGTTAGAAAAACAAGACGCTGTAGCATGGGTAAACTACCCAGGTCTGAAGTCAAGTGCTTACCACGACTTAGCGAAAGAGTACTTACCTAAAGGACAAAGTGGTGTAGTGACATTCGGACTGAAGAAAGGATTTGAAGCAGCGAAGACAGTTGCTAATGATACGAAACTCTTCTCTTTATTAGCAAATATCGGAGATACCAAGTCATTAATCATCCACCCTGCTTCTACTACACATCAACAATTAACTGTAGAAGAACAAAAAGCAACAGGTGTAGCGCCAGACTTAATCCGATTATCAGTAGGAATAGAAAACATAGAAGACTTAAAAGCAGATTTAGCTAACGTATTTAAAACACTATAAGATGAGTACCCAAACCGATATACTAAAACACATTCCGATAGATCCACACACAGGCGCAATAGCTGTACCAATCTATCAGACAACAACCTTCGCTCAAGAGGCACCGGGAGTAAATAAGGGATTTGACTACACCCGTACCAACAACCCTACTCGTCAGGTATTAGAAAACTTGATAGCCTCATTAGAGAATGGTGCAAAGGGATTTGCTTTTGGCAGTGGACTTGCGGCAATAGATGCTGTGTTTAAAACCCTTAGTCAAGGAGATGAAGTAATAGCTGTAGCGAATATCTATGGTGGGACTTACAGACTGCTGAATGAGGTGTATGCGAAGTTTGGGATAAAGACTCATTATGTTGATACAACAATAGTTGAGAATATAGAAAAGGCAATTACCAATAATACTAAACTAATCTGGATAGAGAGCCCTACTAACCCAACACTGAGAATATCTGATATACAAGCTATAGCAGACATTGCTAAGAAACACAAGGTTTGGTTATGCGTAGACAACACCTTTGCTACCCCAATAGCACAGAAGCCATTAGACTTAGGTGCAGACCTTGTAGTACACAGTGCTACTAAATATATAGCAGGACACTCAGATGTAGTAGCAGGATTAGTAATCACTAAAACAGAAGAAATCGGAAAGATCATCAAGTTTCACCAAAACTCAACAGGAGCAATCCTAAGTCCTTTCGACAGTTTCTTAACCATTAGAGGAATAGAAACACTACTTCTGAGGTATAAAGGTTATTCTGAGAATGCGCTGAAAATAGCAGAATACCTCAGCACTCATCCGAAGATAAACAAGATATACTATCCAGGATTGGCAAATCATGAGGGACACGAGTTAGCTAAACGACAACAGAAGTACTATGGTGGTGTTATAAGTTTTGACTTAAAAGACAATACGAAAGAAGCTGCCTTAAAGATTATAAAAGAGTTGAAACTGTTTACACTAACAGAAGGTTTGGGAGGCATAAAGAGTTTGAGTAACTACCCTTTTGAAATGTCTCATGGCTCAGTCCCTAAAGAAACAAAAATACAAGCAGGAATAACCGAAAGTTTAATACGTCTATCTGTAGGTTTAGAAGAAACAGAAGATTTAATAGAAGATATCAAACAAGCATTAGCACAATAAACAATAGAATACTATGAGTCGCTTACAAGAAATAACTATCGCTAACCACGCACTACCTAATGGAAGTACACATACTTTTTACCTTACTTATCAGGTAGTGGGACAGCCCTTACACAGTGCCCCGATTGTATTGGTTAACCACGCCTTGACAGGTAATAGTCAAGTAGCAGGAGACCAAGGTTGGTGGAATAGCTTAGTAGGTTATGACAAAGTAATAGACCTTAACCAATACACAGTTATAGCTTTTGATATCCCTGGCAATGGCTATAACCAACAAGAGACTCACCTCATCCAAGACTACAAAGGACTAACCACCAAGGTTATCGCAGAAGTATTTTGGAAAGCATTAGACCGATTACACGTCAATCAACTTTACGCTATAATCGGAGGAAGCTTAGGAGGGAGTATCGCTTGGGAATTAGCGTTCTTACGACCAACAGCAGTAGCCCATTTAATCCCTATAGCTACAAGTTGCAAAGCATCTGATTGGTTAATTGGAAATGCCTTAGTACAAGACAGCATTCTGAATAATTCGTCCAGACCAATAGAAGATGCACGTATGCACGCTATGCTACTCTACCGCACTCCTGCATCGCTCCAGCAGAAGTTCGCAAACGGGTTTAAAGAAAGTGAAAACCAATACGCCATAGAAAGTTGGCTTAAGTACCACGGGCAGAACTTAGAGAGTCGCTTTAAAATTGAAGCTTATAAGTTGATGAATCACCTTCTGAAAACAATAGGCCAAGAGCAAACTCAAGATAGTTTAAAAGCTTTTGCTCAAAACACCAGTGCACAGATACACTGTATAGCAGTAGATACAGATTATATGTTCACAAAAGAAGAGCAAGAGCAAACAGTACAATTACTAAAAGACTGTTGCAAACACATTACATACCAAGAGATTCAATCGATACACGGCCATGATGCTTTCTTGATTGAGTACGAACAATTAAATAATTTATTAAAACCATTATTCTAAAATCAGCACATTATGAAAGTATTAAAGTTTGGAGGAAAATCTCTTGCATCAGGACAAGCTTTTGAAAACGTTATAAACATTATCAAAAACAAATCAAACGAAGGGTCTATCGCTATTGTAGTTTCGGCTATAGGAGATACAACTGACACCCTTGAGAACATACTAGATTT
This sequence comes from Flavobacterium sp., assembly GCA_051649065.1. Taxonomy (GTDB): domain Bacteria; phylum Bacteroidota; class Bacteroidia; order Flavobacteriales; family Flavobacteriaceae; genus Flavobacterium. The sequence continues at coordinate 8,381 of JBOFGJ010000355.1, forward strand.
AGCTAAGACTAAACAAGATTATATCTCTGCTTTTGAAACATTCAAGAACAGAACTTATCACCAAGAAGCAGATATAGCAACAGAAATAGAAGTATTGAGCAAATTATACGAAGGAGTTTCTCTAATCGAAGACTATGGGTTAAAGATTAAAGACCAAGTATTAGCACAAGGTGAGTTGATATCAAGTAAGATATTAGCCGCTCAGTTAAATGCTAAAGGTATTAAGGCTATCCCTGTTGATAGTCGTCAATTCTTTATCACAGACAACAACTTCGGTAGTGCACAAGCCATAGACGAAGTATCAAAATCAAAAACGAAAGCTTACTTTGACAACTTAGACAAAGGTACTATAGCTATCGTTACAGGTTTTATAGGAGCTACAGATAAAGGAGAGACTACTACATTAGGTCGCAATGGGAGTAACTATTCTGCAGCGCTATTAGCCAACTTCATTCAAGCAGATGAATTGCAAAACTATACTCACGTGGATGGTATTTATACTGCTAACCCTGATTGGGTAAAGAACGCACAGAAGATAGAAGAACTTCACTTTGATGAAGCTAATGAATTAGCCAACTTCGGAGCATCTATCTTACATGCTAAAACGATATTGCCATTAGTAGAGAATAATATTCCGCTTCGAATCTTAAACACACTAAACCCTGAAAACAAAGGAACATTGATCTCTAATAAAGCGACAGCTAAGGGAATCAAATCTCTTTCTGTACAGTCTAATGTTGCCTTAGTGCAATTTGAAGGACGTGGATTATTAGGTATTGTTGGAGTTGATGCACGTGTATTTACAGCATTAGCTAATGAAGGAATTAGTGTAGGAGTTATCTCTCAAGGTTCTTCAGAGCGTGGATTAGGGTTTATCGTAGAAGAGAAAGATGCTGATAAAGCAGCTGATGCTTTAAATAGAGAATTCTCTAATGACTTCTATACACGTGATGTGAACAGTATTACTATTATCCGAGACTTAGCAGTTATTTCTATCATTGGGCAGAACTTAAGCACTTTTGACAAGCCTTATGCTGCATTGGTAAAGAATAAGATTGTCCCTATCCTATTCAACAATACAGTAACAGGTAAAAATGTAAGCTTAGTAGTACGCAAAGAAGAAGCTAAAAAAGCACTAAACGTTATACATGGGCAAATATTCGGTATTGCTAAGAAGATAAATATTGCAGTGTTCGGACATGGATTAGTTGGCGGAACATTGATAGACCAAATCTTACACTCTGCTCAATCAATCGAAGACAAGAAGAATATATCACTAAACATCTTCGCTATTGGAAACTCTAAGAAAGTATTACTTAACGATAGCGGTATCAACTGCAATTGGAGAGATGACTTAAAAGAGAAAAGTGTAGCGTACACGATACAAGAAGTAATAGACTATGCAAATGCAAATCACTTAGAGAACCTAATTGCTATCGA
>JBOFGJ010000356.1:0-10467 GCA_051649065.1 Flavobacterium sp.
GAACAACCTGTATTATCGAGGATGTCGCCTTCCCTATTGAGAAATTAGCAGATGCTTGTATAGCAATGAAAGCATTATTTGCAGAGCTAAAATATGATGATGCTGTACTATTTGGTCACGCATTAGAAGGAAACTTACACTTAGTATTCTCACAAGATTTCTCTACACAACAAGAGATTGATAGATATGCTCGCTTAATGGATGGATTAGTCGAGTTGGTTGTAGATCGATTTGACGGATCGTTAAAAGCAGAACACGGAACAGGTCGAAATATGGCTCCATTTGTAGAAAAAGAATGGGGTAAACAGGCGTATGATATTATGTTAAAGGTCAAAACTATCTTCGATCCACATAGTTTAGTCAACCCTGGCGTTATCATCAATGCTAATCCTCACGTACACTTAGAAAACTTCAAACCATCTCCTGCTACGAATGAGATAGTAGACAAGTGTATCGAGTGTGGATTCTGTGAGTCACACTGTGTATCTGAGGGTATGACACTTTCGCCAAGACAGCGTATCGTAGTTGGTAGAGAGATAGCTAGACTTAAAAAATTAGGTAAAGACACAGAAGAACTAAAAAATTTAGTAAACAGTGCGCACTACTATGCAGATGAAACCTGTGCTACAGATGGATTATGTGCTATCGCCTGCCCTGTGAAGATAGATACTGGTAAGTATATTAAGGATATTCGCCATAGTGCCATAACAGATAAGGATAGAAAGAATGCAGAGTACTTCGTAGAGAATATGGATCGCGTAACTTCTATAGGTCGTACTGCACTGAATACAGTAGGTGTGTTTCAGAACTTATTAGGCAACAAAGTAATGACAAGTGTATCAAGTGGTATGCGTAAGATATCAGGGAACAAAATACCTCAATGGAATATCGCTATGCCTAAGGGTAACAAACACAAGATAACAGCGTCTATCATTAATGAAGGGCAAGAGCGAAAAGTAGTCTACTTCCCATCGTGTATCAACAGAACTATGGGAAAATCAAAAGACTACCCTAAGTCTGATGATGACTTAACTGCTAAAACAGTGGAGTTACTTGAACGTGCTGGGTTCACGATTATCTATCCAGAGCAAGTAAATAAAATGTGCTGTGGTATGCCATTTAGCAGTAAAGGTTTTAAAGAAGAAGGGTTAACTAAGTCATCTGAATTAGAGCTAGCCTTGCTTAAAGCTTCAGAAGATGGTAAATACCCTGTATTATTTGATATGAGTCCTTGTTTCTATACGTTCTACGAAGCGCATAAAGATGGAAAACTAAAGATGCACGATCCTATCGAGTTTATGTTAGACTATGTGATGCCAGTATTACCTGTCACAAAACCTCGTAAAGAGATTAGCGTATTCCCTGTATGTTCTGTAAAGAAAGTAGGTCTAGAAGGGAAACTTTTAGAACTAACTAAACTATGCGCGGAAAAAGTAAACTATATTGATAGCAACTGTTGTGGTTTTGCAGGAGATAGAGGATTTACTTTCCCTGAGTTAAACAAGCATGGTAATAGACACTTAAAAGAACAAATACCTACTGACGCAAAAGATGCATTCTCTACAAGTCGTACTTGTGAGATTGGTCTAACAGAATACGGTGGAGTTAACTTTAAGTCAATATTCTACTTGATAGATGAAGTCACTAAATAATTAGGAATTGAGAATTAGGAATTAGGAATTTTAAGTTTGTGGTTACGGAGTGGATTATAGTAGCTCTAGCGCTTAGTATATCCACCTACTATGTCATTCTGACGTAAGGAAGAATCTCATTATATTGACACAGATTATATTCTTGTTTATGGGATGTTTCTCACATACTTTGTCAACAAGACATACTAATGACTACTGTGTGGACATACACATCATTTCAATACACACCTAACATATATAAAAAGCCCATATAGAATAATGTCTATATGGGCTTTTACTCTTGTTCTAGACTCTATTATCTATCTCCTTTTATAAAGTGTAATCGATTATATGCATCACTAATATGTTTACTAATATCAGAGGCTACTAAACTATGTGGATGTATAGACTCTACAGCTATATCACCTGCTAATCCGTGTAAATAAACTCCTATGATAGCAGCTTCTTTACTCGTATACCCTTGTCCTACTAAAGAAGTTATCATCCCTGTAAGTGTATCTCCTGCCCCAGCAGTCGCCATACCCCAATTGCCTGTAGAGTTAAAATAAACAGTCTCATCAGGGGCTACTGTGATAGTATGCGCTCCTTTTAATACGAAAACAATATTGTGTTTCTTAGCAAGTGCTTTTACTTTCTCTATCTTATCAAAGTCGTTCTCACACTCTCCTATTAGACGTTTTAGCTCTTTCTCGTGAGGAGTTAATATACTCTCCGCAGGTACTTTATCTAGACATTTGTGTTCACTTATAATATTAAGTGCATCCGCGTCTATGACTAATTTGTTCTCCTTATTTGCTTTTAAAAAAGCGACTAAAGCAGTTGCTGTCTCTTTGTGTTGACTGATACCACAACCTATCCCTACTGCACTATACATCTCTATAGATGGGAATGTAGTAATATAATCCTGTGTATCGCAAGTATCACACATTACTTCTGGAAGAGCGGTTTGCATTATTGTATTCCCACAGCTTGGTACATACGCACTAACGACTCCACTACCTGTATATAATGCCGCTCTAGAAGCTAGATTAACAGCTCCTATCATACCTTTGCTCCCTCCGATTAATAATACACGGCCGAAATCATCTTTAGTACTAAACTTACTTCCTACTCTGATAAGCCCTTTCACTTTCTCTGATTCCACGAAGTAGTTATCAGACTTTGTATTCTCGATATAATCTAGGTCTAATCCTATATCTAAGATTTCTAATTCCTTGACATATTCTTTTGCATCAGACAATAATAATGCTGTCTTAGGCAACTGGAATGTATAAACCACATCTGCTTTAAATATGATAGCTTCTTTAGGTGTACTAATATCAGCCATCAATCCTGATGGCATATCAATAGCGATGCGCTCTAAACAAGGAGTCTCATTAAGAAAGTCAAACACTGGTCGCCATTCTTCATCTAAAGGTTGGTTTAACCCTGTGCCGAATAGTGCATCCACTATCACATCGTCTTTCTTTACCTTCAGCTTGCTCTTAGTAGTAAACTTTTCTATATTAATATCTCGATCTTCAAGTAAGTCTTGATTCTGTGCATTATCAGGACTGTATTTCTTAGTTTGTACTAAGAATACCTTTACCATCGCCCCTCCCTCTTTTAGCAGTCTTGCTAAGGTTAGTCCATCCCCTCCATTGTTTCCTGTTCCACAGAAAATAACAAACGAAGTTTGATAAAGCTTATATCTTGTCTGTAATCTCTCAAAGACTTTATTTGTGGCTCTCTCCATTAATTTGAATGAAGAAATATATTGGTTGGCAACAGTCTCCTTATCCAACGTTTGCATTTGTGCAGTGGTAAAAATCTTCATAAAGTTATTTATTGTTATTCATTAGTAAAGGTAGCAAATACAAGTATTGAAAAGCAGTAGTATAGCTGTCTAACAGAGGAATTATTTAAGTGAGAAAGAACATACTAATAAGTGTCTCTAGTTCTACTAATTCTATAAAATAAATATCAAAAAACTGTTTATTAACTATAAAACTTATCAAAAACAAACCACCAACTTTAGAATTAAGTTACCTCAGAATAAGAACAAAAGATAATAACTATCAATTAACATTTACTATCTTTGAGTTTTAATCAAGGACTGAGATGAAACTCTATATAAAGAATATGGTGTGTGAGAGATGTAAGATGGCGGTGGATCACCTACTGTCTGAGGCAAACTACACTCCTGTAAAAATAGAACTAGGAGAAGTAGAGATAAAAGAATCTTTAACCGCTAGTCAATTAAAAGAATTAGAAAGTAAACTTCAAAAGATAGGTTTCGAATTACTAGATAATCAAAAAAGTAAGACAGTAGATAAGATCAAAACTATACTAATAGAATTAGTACAAAAACACAATGCTAATCTACAAGTACCTCTATCTGCTTATATCTCTGATAAGATGAAGATGGATTATCATGCACTAAGTTTATTATTCTCACAATTAGAATCAACGACCATAGAGCAGTATTTTATTCACTTAAAAATAGAAAAGGTAAAAGAACTGCTAGTATACGATGAAATGAGTTTAAAAGAAATTACATTCCTATTAAACTACAGTAGTGTTGCTCACTTAAGCAAACAGTTTAAAAAAGTAACAGGACTAACTCCTACACACTTTAAAGCTACTGGTGCTGAAAGACGAAAAGTAATAGACAAGATATAATGTAGTGGACGGTTTATAGTTAACAGTTTAGTTTTGTAGAGACGTCAATATTTTGCGTCTAATGATTACAGTTTTGGTTTTGTAGAGACGTCAATACTTTGGGTTTCCTGTTCCCTGTTCCCTACTTTCCGTTCCCCCTATTACTAAAGCTTCTCTTCTAATGCCTGTTTAGCATGGTCAAACCATTCATCTTTTAGCATACTATAAACAGCAGTATCACGGCGGCGCCCTGAGTGAATAATGATTTCACTTCTAAGTACACCTTCTAGTGTACACCCTATACTTTGCACAGCTACTTTACTTCTTTCATTTATATTATCCACTCTAAACTCTACTCGCTCCATCCCCATTACTTCGAAGGCATACTTAAACATCATATACTTACAATGTTTATTAACACCTGTACCCTGAGCCTTCTTACTATACCAAGTATATCCTATCAGAAGGGACTTATTTTTATGATCGATATTATAAAATCGAGTAGATCCTACATACTGTTCTGTGATCTTATCATATACAATAAAAGGATAAGCTTTTCCTGCATCTCTGCTTTCTAGAGCGCTAGCGATATACTTTCTCATATCCTCAGCTCCATTAACACCAACAGTTGCAAACTTCCATATCTCTGGTTCTTCAATAATGAAGCACACTAGATCATTATAGTTATATGCTTCTAAAGGTTTTAGAATTACTCTGTCGTCCGTTAAAACAATGTCTTTCATTACACTAATTCTTTTTTACTTTTGATATTTCGCTTACTAATACATATCTAAATAAAGGAGCATCCGCAGGAGCGTTAGGAATCTCGATTCTTTTTACTTCTATCTTATATTCATACCCTTCTTCATACTTAAACCCTTCTATCTCCTGATATACAATTTCCCAAGGAGCATCTTCTTCCTCTTTCACCATCATACATTTCTTAGGAGCCATACCTGCACAGTCATCTAACTTAGATGCGACATACAGTACCTTTATATCATCTACTTCGTCTACATTACCTATTTGTGGTATTTCAGTATGTTCTGTTTCTAGATTTATTGATTCTTCAGTCTTTCCTTCTTTACACGAAGTGAAGATTATAAGTGACATAGCTAATACTAAAACTACTTTATTCATTCTTTATATTTTTTTCTTCTTCCGTAAAAATAGATATTAAAAACAAAGTATGCCGTTTTTATTGCTATTTTATGACTACCTAGTCTATTACTATCACAGGTCAAACTAAGATATAAACAAAAAAACTTACCTAAGCATAGGTAAGTTCTTCAAATATTTCTTTATCTAATTCTGCTTTAAGTTGGGGTTTGTCTTCTAAGAACTCATTAACCCAATTAACTAATCGTTCTACATCATAGGGTAATAATGTATGTATTGCTTTATCTAATTCTTTAGAGAACAATACTGAATCAAAGCTGACATTTCTAAGCACATGTATATTGTGTTCAAACATCATTCGTTTATTCATAGCTACTATTTTTTCTTTTTCTATGAACAAACTTACACTGTTTATGTTAAAATAAAAAACAAATGATTAAACTTAACCTTAAAATAAAACAAATCACATCAACTTAATATTATAATAACAAACATTTAATCTATATAAATCAATAAACATCCATTATCTTCAATATGAAATATAATAAATAACTCATCTTCATTGATATAATATAATTTTATCAATATCCTAAAATAATTAGAGCCTGATAAGGTTTTCTCATCAGGCTCTAGTGTCTTATTGTTTATATGCGACTAACATTTCTCTTTTACCTGGAGGTCCAGGTACTTTTTCGGTAGTAAACCCTACTTGCTTCATAGCCCTTTTAATAGGTCCTCTACAAGCATAAGTAGCTAATACTCCTCCTGATTTAAGTGCATCATATACTTTTTGGAAAATCTCTACTGACCACAAATCAGGTTGGAACTGATACCCAAAAACATCAAAGTAGATTACATCAAAAAACTCTTGATTCACAACAGCATCTTCAAAAGTGCTGTGTATCTTATGAAGTTTAAATGCTGGTGTAATCTGATGCGCTGTATCCCAACTACACTGATGCATTTGGTTAAACAACTGTTCATCTTCTGGTGTATCATATAATGCTTCAAAATTCAAAGCCTTGCTTTCCTCCTCTGTTACAGGAAAAGCTTCTATACTGTGATATTCTACAGCCTTGTTTTTTTTACGAGCTTCTACTAGCGTTAAAAAAGCATTCAACCCTGTACCAAAGCCCATCTCTAATACTTTAATTTCTGGAGTAGCTATCTTATCAAACCCTCTTTCTATATACACGTGTCTAGCTTCCTGAATAGCTCCATGAATCGAATGATAGGTCTCTCCCCACTCTTCCATCTCTATAGAAGTAGAACCATCTGAAGTAGTAATTACTTTTCTTTTCAATTAATTAGAAGTTTTTTAATTCTAGGGATAGGTCCACCACATTTCTTCTGATGGCACGCTAAGCAAGAATTAATCATATTATTAAACTGTTCTTTTTTATCTCCTTCTACACGCTCGTATAGGATCTGTTCTAATCTCAAATACTCTTGTGCTTGATATTCGAAAAACATATCTGCATCACTAGGATCAGTCATTCTAGCTGTGCGAATTTCTTTATGTTTCTCAGGTAATGCTCCAAGATCTGTATCTCCTTGTTCTATTTTATTTTTAAGCACTACCCCTTGTGCATGCATTTCTTCCATTAAAGAAGCTAAGGGAGACATCTCATACATCTTAAAGGAAGTCGAATCTTGAGATACTGTCTGAATATCTATCTCTTTAGGTTTGACCTCTTTCTTACAGGAGTATAGGCTAGTTAATAGAGCTAATACTAAGCATACTGATAATATACCTCTCACAACTACTTATCTTTTGCGATAGCAATACCGTCTGCGGTAAACGCATAAGTCACTTTAGGCTCAGTGATAGCTGCAATCTCTTGCTCTGACTTACCAGCATCTTTAGCATAGTGCTTTAGCTCATCTATAGAAACCACTGTTACAAAAGCTTTACCATCTACCACTACATCGTGCCCTGCAGCATTCATAGGAGCAAAGAAACCATAGTCAGTAAAACGCACAAAACCATCCTTACTACCTCCTAAGTCAACGTTCATCCAACATCCTTTCTTTTGACAAACTTCCTTTATATTCGTCTCGAATTGCACTTTAATAGTATCTCCTTCTTTTAATTCTTGATACTTCTTAAACATAGCATCTTTAGATAAAACCTCAGTCATCGCAATACTATCACCAAAATACTCATAAGTCTTCACCTCTGTAACAACAGGAGAAACCTCTTTTTCGTTTTGATTTTTACATCCTGTAAAAACCAAGGCCAAAATACCTAAACAAGCTATAATTCTACTCATGATAAAAGTTAAGTTAAACAATACTCCAAAATTAACTCAAAAAAATAAACCAAAAAGAAATACTTTATCTACATATATTTCACTGATTATTATAATTTCAGTAAAAAATTTTGATTAAACAATATTTATCACCCCATTTTAGATAAAGTTCAACAACAAACTATTTTTAAGTAGTTTTTTTGATAATTTTGTAATCTGTTGCTTTTTTAATACATTGCAAGCATAAGTTCAAACAGACAATAAAAAAAACATTATAAGAAATGAGTTTAGAATCAAACAACGGTATTTCTATTCAAAAAGTAGAAACATCAAAAATTGCATCAGTAGACTTCGAAAATCTGAAGTTCGGTTCTGTATTTACTGACCACATGTTAGTATGTCACTACAAAGATGGTGAATGGGGACAAGTAGAAATCAAACCTTATGGACCAATGTCTTTTGCTCCATCAACGAATGTTTTTCACTATGGACAAGCTATCTTCGAAGGAATGAAAGCATATAAAGATTCGAATGAGGATGTATGGTTATTCCGTCCACGTGAAAACTGGGCTCGTTTTAACAAATCAGCTGAGCGTATGGCTATGCCACATATCGACGAAGAAAGATTCGTAGATGGATTAAAAGCGCTTATCAACTTAGATAGAGAATGGGTTAAACAAGGTGAAGGTAACGCATTATACATTCGTCCATTTATGATCGGTACTCACGAAGGTGTAGTAGCTGGTCCTTCTAGCGAATTTATGTTCTGTATTATCTGTTCTCCTGCTCGTACTTACTACTCAGGAAAAGTAAAAGTTCAAATCGCTGAGCACTACAGTCGTGCTGCAAACGGTGGTGTTGGATACACTAAATGTTCTGGTAACTACGCAGGACAGTTCTACCCTACTAAATTAGCTAATGAAGCAGGATACCAACAAGTAATTTGGACTGATGATGCTACACATACTAAACTAGAGGAAGCAGGTACTATGAACGTATTCTTCAGAATCGGTGATACATTAATCACTGCTCCTACTAGCGAGAGAATCTTAGATGGTGTAACTAGAAAAAGTTTACTAGACATCGCAAAAAGCAAAGGAATCAACGTAGAAGTTAAAACTATCGTGGTTCAGGACTTAATCGATGCACACGCAAAAGGAGAATTAAAAGAAATCTTTGGTGCTGGTACTGCTGTAACAGTAGGACAAATCGAAGGATTCGCTTTCCAAGATAATTACTACGAACTACCTGAGGTATCGGATGATAACTCATTTGCTATCCAATTAAAAACAGGACTTCAAGGTATTCAACAAAAGAAAATCGAAGACACTTTCGGATGGACTGAAAAAATCTAATATTGATTTTATCATATCATATTGCAAAACGGCAGAATTACTGCCGTTTTTTTTGTTTAATATACAAGTCTTTTGACTATTTTTGCTAAAAAATAATTATGTTTACACCTGGACAAATGCAGTTTGCTATCTTTTTTATTATTGCCTTTACAATCGTAATGATAGTGATGTATAGAAAAGATTTAAAGTTACACCGAATCTATTATAAAAACAGACTGTGGGTATTAGTTGCTTTTTTAGCATTCATAGGTTCACTATTTATTTTAAAAAACCTTTTAAAGTAAACTAACATTGTTTTAAGCTATTATGAAGATTATTAAGTATTTCCTCCTTCTATTTTTACTAGCATTCGTCTCTCTTTTTGTATTCATTTTGACACAAAGTCCTGAATATAAGATAGAACGAAAATTCACAGTTGATGCTCCTAAAGAGATTGTCTATAACTATATCAATGATTTAGATAACTGGACAGACTGGATGAAATCTACGAAAACGAATAATGGTATCTATAAAATAGAGCTAGAAAACTTAGGTTCGTACAACGTTCGATCTGAGTATAGTCACCCTTATGATAGTCTATCACAAGACATCTTAAATGACAATAAAATATCAAATATTATCTGGAGACTAAAAGGTCATCAAAATAAAACAGAGATAGTATTTACATTTAGTGGAACATTAGATTTTAAAACAAAGTTTACAACTTTCTTTAAAGGAACTCCCAATCAAGTAGCTACTAATAGTCTAGACAAGAATATAGATGCTTTTATAGTGTACTTTATCAAGCAATACAAAGAGTTTGATGTAAAAGTTGATGCGATTAAAACTACACCAAGCATACAATACCTATATCTAGAAGCTTCTTCTTCGATAGGAATGCTTAATACAGATTTGATTGCTTTAAATAAAGACTTATCTGAGTTTTGTAAAGTTAATCAAATAGAAGTAGCTGGTGATCCTTACCTAATCTTAGATAACAATAGAACAAAAGATATTCTTAAATACAGATTTGCCCTACCAATTAAAGGTCATATCTATTTAAATGAAGAGGAAAAATACAAAATAGATACACTAGCAAAACAAAGTTACTTTGAATCTACTTTAAATGGTTATTACACTTTCTTACCTGAAGCATTGCGTAAGACTAGAACTGAAATAAGCAATAGAGAACTAAATGTTCTTACAGATCAACCAATCGTGTTACTACTTAAAAAATCAGTGATTGATTCTAGACTAGCAGCAGAATGGGAAACAGTAATAAAAATACCTGTAGAACAAAAGATCGTACCTGTAGTACCAACTACATATACTCCTTCTTACAATACAGGGACTACTGATAACAACAGTACTCCTGTAACAGCAGAAGCTCCTGCACATGTCAGCAACAATGAAACAGAGTAATTAACTCATTACTATATACCAAAAGAGGCTCGCGATATCGCGAGCCTC
>JBOFGJ010000357.1:0-5540 GCA_051649065.1 Flavobacterium sp.
CCGTAGGGGAATCGAACCCCTGTTACCAGGATGAAAACCTGGCGTCCTAACCCCTAGACGAACGGACCATTTGTTTCTCTAATGCGGATGCAAAACTACAATAATTTTTTTATCCCGCAAGAGAAAAACAAAAAAAATCGAAATTAATATGCTTTAGCAAATAATACTCTTCCCTTTGATGGATTCCCTGTAAACACACAGATTCCCTCTTCCTCTTTTCTATCAATTGGAATACAGCGAATTGTGGCTTTAGTAAGCTCCTTAATCTTTTCTTCTGTCTCAACAGTACCATCCCAATGTGCAGAAACAAATCCTCCTTTACCATCTAAAACTTCTTTAAATTCTTCAAAAGAATTTACTTCTGTCATATGATCAGCTCTATATTGGTACGCTCTATCGAAAAGATCTTTTTGAATAGTCTCTAATAAATCTTGAACATATTCCACGATTCCTTCTTTAGCAACTACTTCTTTCGTAAATGTATCACGACGTGCTACTTCAAATGTACCATTCTCTAAATCTTTAGGACCTACAGCTATACGCACAGGTACTCCTTTCAATTCATACTCATTGAACTTCCAACCTGGTTTAAAAGTTGTACGATCATCAAATTTGAACGATATATTTAACTTCTTAAATCTATCTGTAATCTTTTTCACCTCTTCGCGAATAGCGTCTAACTGTTCGTCAGTTTTGTGAATAGGAACGATTACTACTTGTATAGGTGCTAAGTTTGGTGGTAATACCAATCCATTATCATCAGAGTGCGTCATAACTAATGCTCCCATTAATCGCGTACTAACTCCCCATGAAGTAGCCCATACATGTTCTTGTTTACCTTCTTGAGAAGTAAACTTAACATCAAATGCCTTAGCAAAGTTCTGTCCTAAGAAATGTGATGTACCCGCTTGTAACGCTTTACCATCCTGCATTAATGCTTCAATACAGTATGTTTCTATCGCTCCTGCGAAGCGCTCATTCTCAGTCTTGAATCCTTTAACTACCGGAATAGCCATAAAGTTCTCTGCGAAATCTGCATATACATCTAACATTTGTTCTGCCTCAGCTACAGCTTCTTTTTCAGTAGCATGTGCTGTATGTCCTTCTTGCCATAAAAACTCAGCTGTTCTTAAAAACAAACGAGTTCTCATCTCCCAACGAACTACGTTCGCCCATTGATTCACTAAGATAGGTAAGTCACGGTATGACTCAATCCATTTTCTATATGTATCCCAAATAATTGTTTCTGATGTAGGACGTACGATTAACTCCTCCTCTAACCTTGCATCTGGATCTACTTCGATAGTCTTTCCATCCTCTGCCGTTCTTAATCGGTAATGAGTCACTACTGCACACTCCTTAGCAAATCCATCTACGTGACTTGCCTCCTTACTAAAATAAGATTTGGGGATAAACAAGGGGAAATAAGCATTTTGGTGACCAGTTTCTTTAAACTTCTTGTCTAACTCTGCTTGCATCTTCTCCCAGATAGCATATCCGTAAGGTTTGATAACCATACATCCACGTACACCTGAATTCTCTGCCAAATCTGCTTTGACAACTAATTCATTGTACCATTTAGAGTAATCCTCACTTCTTTTAGTAATATTCTTGCTCATTTTTAATACATTAGCAGTTAAAATTGTTTAACTCTTAATTAACTATAATAATTCCACAAAACTAACTAAATTTGTTTTGACCGACAATTAAAAAAACAACGAAATGAAAACAATTATCCAAACTTCGAAAATACTAAGTAAAATCGGAATGTTTTTACTTATAGGAGGACTAACTGTTTCTTGTGGTTCGTACTATAACACCTCTTATAATGATGGTGTGTATAGTCAAAGTGGAAACACACAACCTAATCGCAACAATCAAAATCCTGATAGAAATTATTATGAGGAGTACTTCAAGTCTAAAAGTAATGACATGGAATACTTCACAGACGTAAATCAATATACTTCACCTGTCAACGATAGCGTTATCCAACACAAACCTAAACAAGCTGTTTCATATGGCTCTTGGGGAAGTGAACCGAGTAGCATTAATATTAACTACTATAGTAATGGATATTATGGTTCTTCTTACTATGGTTACGGTTATGGCTATCCTTATTATGGTGGATACTATGGCAGTTATTATGACCCATTCTATTGGGGTGGTGGCTTTGGTATCAGCATAGGCTGGGGCTGGGGAGGTGGATACTATGGTCGTCCTTACGGAGGGTACTATGGATATCCGTATTACGGTGGATACTATGGATATGGCTATCCATATTACGGTGGATACTACCCTTACCGAAACAATTACTATAATAATGTAGTATACCATAATGGTGGTAGATCTGGATACTCTAGATCATCATATAACAGTAACAATGGATATAGAGGTAACTCTTACTCTAGAAGCAGCTACTCTGGTAGAGGAGATAGCTACTCTAACGGAGGTAGATCAGCATACTCTAGAAGTAGTTACTCAGGTAATAATAATTATTCAGGGAACAATTCTTCGAATAATAGCTCTAGAAGTTCTTATTCACGTTCTTCTTACAACAACAATAGCAGTAACAATTCTTATAACAATAGTTCTCGTTATAATAATTCATCGAACAATAGTTCGAATAACAGCTCTAGAAGTTCATATAGTAGAAGTTCTTACTCTACTCCATCGTCATCTTCTTCATACTCACGTGGTAGTAGTGGATCTAGTTATAGTGGAGGATCTAGAAGTAGTTCATCAGGAGGAAGTTCACGTAGTAGCTATAGTAGATAATATATATAAGTAAACAAGACAGTAAAAGATGAATAGACATTTTTATACATTAGTAAGTGCTATCTTACTATCTGCAGGAGCTTATGCTCAGGAGGCTACACCAACAGATGTGATGAGATATAATCAATCAGATCTAAACGGTACAGCTAGATTTAGAGGTATGAGTGGTGCCTTTGGTGCTGTGGGTGGTGACTTATCAGCATTGAGCATTAACCCTGCTGGTGGTGCTATCTTTACCTATAATACAGCCGCATTTAGTGCATCTTATTTAGCCAAGAGTAATAAAGCTAACTATTATGGCAATGAAACTTCTAAGAACTATAACGGTCTTGACTTAGGTCAGATGGGTGCTGTTTTTGTGTTTAATAATTATAAAGAAAGTGCTACGATGAAGAAGTTCACTATCGGACTTAATTATGAAAGCACAAAAAATCTAAGAAACGACATCAAATTCAGTGGATTAAATAGAGATAAAAGTTTAGGAGATTACTTCCTAGACATGGCGAATGGCGCAGCTATACCACATAATGTTGCATATCCTAAGGGGCCTTCATTAGAGCAAGATTATATAGATGCAGGTTATAATGCAGGCTTTGCAGGTCAACAGGCTTACCTAGCACATGAATCTTATTTGATAAATAAGGGAGCCAAAGAAGGAACTTATGAAGCTAACTATAATAGAAATAGCCAATATCAACAAGCTAGATATCTAAGTAATAGTGGTTTTACTAGTAAATTCTCTGGTAACTTCGCTGCTCAGTTAGGAGATCGTTTTTATGTAGGAGCTAATCTTAATGTACATGTAGTCGATTATACACAGACTAGTTCTGCTGCTGAAAGTATAAATAATCCAGGTGCTAAAGGATCGATCAGTAGCATGGGATACTTTAATGAAGTATATACCTATGGTACAGGATTCTCATTTAACTTAGGAGCTATTGCTAAAGTAACTGAATCATTAAGAGCTGGTCTTTCTTATGAATCACCAACATGGTATTCACTTAAAGATGAATCTACACAAGGTATAAGTACTTCACGTGTAGATGATACTAATACAGTACTATTCCCTAGAGTAGTGAATGTATTTGACAGTTATAGACTTAGAACACCTTCTAAATATACAGGAAGTTTAGCCTACATATTTAAGGACAAAGGATTGATCAGTGTGGACTATACTTATAAAGACTATAGTAATAATGAGTTTAGACCTACAGGTGATGGTACATACAATTTAATGAACGATGGCATAAATGTAATGATGCAAGGTTCGAGTTCTGTGCGTATAGGTGGAGAATACTTAATCAAACAAGTGAGTTTAAGAGCTGGATATCGTTTCGAACAGAGTCCTTATAAAGATGAATTCAAAATGTATGGGGATCTTAATAGTTTCTCTGCTGGTATAGGATATACATTTGGTAGTTCTCGTTTAGATTTATCTTATAACAGAACACATCAGTCATATAAAACGTATTTAGTAGACACTACTGGACCTAATCCTTATCAAGCTGCTAATATCAAAACAACAGACAATTTCGTCAGTTTAACATACAATATCAACTTCTAAGCTTTATTAGAAGTTTTAATACTTAATCTCTTTATTGGATAAACCAGTAAAGAGATTTTTTTATTATACATTTGCGGTTCAATTAACAATACATAATAAAACAGATATAAATGAAGAGTATTTTTAAACTATTCTCAGCATTGTGCTTGTTCGCGACAGCTACAAGTTTTGCTCAAGAAGCTGTTACTACGCCTTTGCGTTATACAGATTCTAATAAAGGTAAATTATATATTTACTGGGGTGGTAACCGTGGTTACTTTACTGATTCTGATATCAGATTTAGAGGAAAAGACTATGACTTTACTTTAGAAAACGTTCAGGCATCTGACAAACCAAAAGGATGGCATATTGACTACATCAATCCAGCACGTATGACTATTCCTCAAACTAACTTTAGAGTAGGTTACTTTATCAGTGATAAATACAACATCTCTTTAGGGGTAGATCACATGAAATATGTAATGGACCAAAATAAAACTGTAAATATTTCAGGATATTACCCAGGTCAAGGAAGCTATGGTGAAACTATTCCTGGCCAACCTGATAAAGTATTACTTACTGAAGATTTCCTTACTTTCGAGCACACTGATGGTTTAAACTATATCAATGCTGAAATTAACCGTGTAGATGATATATCTAAATTATTTGGTCTTTGGAATACAGATAAAGTACAAATCAACCTAACTGAAGGTGTAGGTTTTGGTTTAGTATTCCCAAAAACGAATACAAAGTTATTAGGTAAAGAAAGATATGATGAGTTCCACGTAGCAGGATTAGGTTTCTCTGCTAAAGCTGGTCTTAACGTTACATTCTTTAAGCACTTCTTCGTTCAGGCAGAACTTAAAGGCGGATACATTGATATGTACGATGTACGTACTACTTCTGATAAAGCGGATAAAGCAATGCACAACTTCTGGTTCGGTCAGACAGTTATCGCATTCGGAGGAATCTTTAGATTATAATAAAATTATTGTTCTAAGAATAATATACCTAACCATATCAAGAGGTTGTCATTTATTTGACAACCTTTTTTTGTGTTATTACTGTTCTATTAAGTATAAAAGTCACTTACTCCTTAGTCCCCAACGATCATTATTCAACCATCCCCTACCTCAACACCAAAACCTTCCTTTCTTACATATTTCTGCATAAAGAATAACCACATTTCACACAATCATAATCATTTACACATAACTAATCG
>JBOFGJ010000358.1:0-4064 GCA_051649065.1 Flavobacterium sp.
TTACCATATAGTTATATCCTTTGCTATAATCTATACCGTATAATTTCTTCACTCCTGCTAATCTCCCTAATTCAAATCCCAATAAATGAACTTCGTTAGGGTTCACTATTTTAATATTTGGGTCTTTTAGATAAGCTTGATACAACTCATTTAAAGTCTCCATTGTATTGGGCTTTTGCTCTAATACGATTACTGTAGGTTTAAACTCAGCTATCGCTTTAGCCACTTCATGAACCATCATTTTATTCTTAGCATCATTCTCATCGAACTCTGTCTTATTGGTATCCGAAGTATATCCCATATGGAATGTTCCCATATTAAGCACCGGGATACGCTTATTTAATTTTAAGTCCTCATTTATTTGAGCATTGGCAAATTGCCCTCCCATTAAACACATCGCTAGTAAACTGAATAATTTAGTTCTCATAATTGTTTGTTTTTTTGTTTTGATTACAGGACAAAGATGCGTTACTTCATACTTACTCTTTTTCCTTTTTCGACCAACGCCTTATTTTATCCGACCAACACCCTTTAATAGAAAGCGAAGTTTTAATAGCTTTACAAAAACATTATTTATGAAGCCATTAGAAGTGCTATCAACAAAAGAAGAAGTGCGTTTACACGCATATCTATGGTTATTCTTAATCTACGTGCGCTATATTCACTTAGACTATAATGCTCCATATTTGGTAACGTTTACAGATTTATCTTTATTTAATAATACAGCTGCTATTATCTTTATCACTGTCTTTTACTTCCATTATCTATATATAATGCCTAGAGTAATGCAGAAGTTCACGTGGAAAAGAGTATTTTTAGGATTGTTAGCAGCTTATGTATTCTTTACATTAATAAGAGTTATAATAGAACAAGTGATCACAGTCTGGATATGGGGGCTTCAGAACTATTTCCCAGGTACACCAGCGTGGTACTATATTCTCGATAATATCTACTTCAGTATGATACCTATCGCTATAGCTACTATTACCTATATTATCATCCATTTAATACGCAGCTTGCAACTAAACAAAATCATACAAGAGCAAAAGAATGATGCTGAATTGCGCTTCTTAAAGTCTCAGATAAACCCTCACTTTATCTTTAATACGCTAAACAATATCTACTCGTTAGTCTACCGAAAATCAGATAAAGCACTCCCTGCCATAGATAAACTAAGTCAACTAATGCGTTATATGACTTATGAAACAGAACATAATACCGTCGAACTTCAAAAGGAAATCAACTATATCCAAGACTTTATTGACCTAGAGAGAATGCGTATCGCAGGAGAGGTACAACTAGAATTAACCATAGACATAGAGAATCCCAATCTATTAATTCCTCCCTTGTTATTACTGCCCTTCATAGAGAATGGCTTTAAACACGGGCTATTAACAGAACGAGAACATCCCTTCACTATACGTATTACACAAAAAGACAATCGCCTAGAGTTATATACTCAAAACAAATCAAACAAGTATAATAAAGATATAACTAGTGGTATTGGTTTGACCAATATCCGCAAGCGATTAGACTTGCAGTTTCCTTCTAAACACAACTTGACTATTACAGAAGATGAGAATATCTTTACGTGCCAACTAACAATCGAATTATGAAGTCTATCCGATGCTATATCTTAGATGACGAGCCATTAGCAGTAGCTCTATTAAGTGACTATGTACAGAAGTCACCCCAGCTAGAATTAGTAGGTAGTTCTACCTCTGCCCTAACCGCTTTAGCTGAGTTACAGCAGTTAGAAGTAGACTTGTGTTTTATAGATATACAGATGCCTGAGTTGACTGGTTTACAGATTATGAACCTACTAGGCAGAAAAACATACTTTATCATTACCTCCGCCTATAATCAATACGCCTTAGAGGGCTATGAGCATAATGTGATTGACTATCTCTTAAAACCTATTACGTATGAGCGATTCTTTAAGAGCATACAAAAAGCAATGCCTATAGTAGAACAAAATAATGTACCACTAGTTCCAGTTGTCAAAACAAAGCAAGAGAACCACTTATTCATTAAAACAGATGGGAAGCACATCAAAGTATTATTTGATGACTTAAAGTATGTCGAAGGGCTAAAAGATTACCTTGTACTTCATCTAAAGAACGAACGTCTTATCACGCTAAGTACTTTAAAAGAGATGGAAGATAAACTTCCTAACCAACAGTTTATACGCGTGCATAAGTCATACATTATCAACAAACAACACCTCGACACCATAGAGCGAAATAGACTCTATATCGATAAAGCGATTATCCCAATAGGTGATACGTATAAAAAGACAGTATTAGGACTATTGCTAAAAGAGTAATAGTCTTAATAGTTCACATAAAAAAGGCTACATCACTGTAGCCTTTTTACTTTTACACTTTAATCTTAACCACTCTCTCACAATGAAGGTCAATTTATAACAAAAATAAGTTTTGTACACTTCATCAACTTCTCTTAATATTTAGTTTTTGATACTTGCAATCTATTCATTTCTATTTAATTACGAAACTAAAATTACTAACTAATATCAAAGATTATGAAGTAGTCTGTTATTCTATTACTTTGAATTAAACAGATAATACACTTATTTTCTGATTTTGGACAATCATAACTTGGGAATTACTTAGCAATACTAAAGGCAACTTACCCTTATATTCTTGGTACACCTCTTCTGCTACTGTCTCAAAAGGTTCACTGCTATAATGTACTAAAGGATACTGATCAGTCATCCCCATCGCTTGATAATTTGCTAACCTAGGAGCAAATGACTTGTCATCCATCAGCTCTACATACTGTATATTAGGGGACATCACCACACTACCTGCCGAAGTACTGATATATAACTTGCCTTTAGAAACCTGTTCTTTTATCAATAGATCTGCACCTGTTTCTTTTAACACTTGTAGTAAATAAAACGAATTACCTCCCGAAATAAAGATATAGTCATTAGAAGTAATCTTCTCTCTTATATCTTCATTACTCGCAGTACTTAACTCTAATTCATCTACTATAATACCAAGACTCTCAAAAGCCTTCTTATCATTCACTACATGCCCTACATATTCCTCTACTATACTTGCAGTAGGGATAAAAGTTACCTTCTTACCTGCAAAATCTTCACCTGCAAAATCTTTAAATAAACTAACTACATCACAGAATGACGAACTTAAAAACATCTTTATCATAATACTCAAATTATATAGCTTAAATTACAATTCTTACAGATATCCTTTAGCTAATAATTATAGCTATTTTACAGTTGTAGACTAAGTCTATTTCTTCTTAGAACGATTGTATTCCTTTATAATTTCGATCTCTTGTTCTGCAATATCAACAGGCATTATAGCTAATCTTGTAACAATACTAGTCCCTGTATTCTGCACCTTAATTCTCATAAAATACTCATACCCCTTCTCTACCTGTAACTCTGTCCACACACGCCCCTTTGTATCAGCGATGTATCGATGTATACCATAATTTTTTATCTGATAAGAGTAGTAGTCATTACTCTTTATTGTCGCTACATCATTCCCCATTCCATCAAATACTTTCTCCGAATCAGCCGAATAAGATCCCTTACCTCTATAAAAAGTAATATAAGCACAGTCTACATTATCCCCTAAATATCTCTTATTAGAGAAGTGATCTACCCTCTTGCTATCTCCATTTGCTTGCTGTGCTACTAAATTTTCATTGCGATAAACATTCGTTTTAATTCTATAACAATTGCTCCCAAAAGTCGTAGGCATCTTTACTTCAGTCACTTGTACCATATTACCTCCCATTTTAGCAGCCTGTACCTGAGCATCTACTAAGACTGACTGATAATCACATGCATATACATTCGTTAAACCAGAATCTCCCACATTAACAGAACCAATAAAAATAGATCCCTTAGGTATAGAATCCTTCATTAAATATACACTTACCTCTTGGGCTTTAGCGATAGGCGCTTGTTTAGCCCCTGCTCTCTTAACACTAACAGCAGTACCACACCCCACTAATAACAAACTACTTACAAACAAAAAGTATAAATTCTTCATCTCTTCTATTTTAAC
>JBOFGJ010000359.1:0-1293 GCA_051649065.1 Flavobacterium sp.
TCTAAAGGAAAAGTAAATACTAAGATGATGTATCCCTATGCATTGATTAGTGTATTGTGGATTGCTATAGCTTATTATTCAGGTAATCAACAGATGGCTGTGATACCACCTATCGCTGTAGTGCTATATGAATCGCTAAATATGAAGATGTATTCATTAAAGATAGCCTTAAAGCAAGTAGCTATTCTAACGGTAGCCATTAGTATAGGGGTGATACTGTATTATTTTATAGCACATTGGCTGGTTATGGCTACTTTGTTTATGATCATCATGTATGTATTATCTCAGTTGTTTCAGATGAAAATACCAGCAGTATATGCCTTTCCTTTCTTGGTATATGTATTCCCAGCAGAGAAGGTAGTGAGTTTACCTATTGCTACTCTTGTCGTGGCGAGTTTTTCTTTTGGATCAGTATATATTTATAGAACTTATCTTCAATCAAAACTGGTAGCGCAACCTGTTGAAAAATAATTGATTAAGAATGTAATATTTTAAACTACAAAGCGTTAGTATAGATAAAATATTACTCTAGATAAGAATAGATAAGGGGTAAACCTTTTTTAAAATATACCTGTCTTGATAGACATAACAAAAAAGAAGTCGTTGCAACAGTAAAGTTTTAATTTAAGCGACATCTTGATTATTTTAGCACCAGAGCTACCTTCCTGAGGTAGCTCTTTTTTTGTATATTATATTATTCATTTGTTATTTTTTTATGTATATTTGAATAATATAATATACATATTATGTTTGATGTACTAACTATAAAAGAAGTAAAAATTACTATCGGAGGATGGTGTAAACAGTTGCGTAAAGAGGCTAATATGTCACAACAAGAATTGGCTGATGAACTTGCAATGTCTAGAATTACAATCTCTAATTTAGAGAATGGGGATAACTGTACCCTAGATACATTATTAAAAGTACTTCAATATTATGATCAAATGCAGGGACTATATCAGTTCATTAACCAAAAGAGTGAAGTAACGGACTCATTATATTAACTATGGCAAAGAATCAAATTATTAGTGTTTATTATCAATCAATAGAAGTTGGTAAATTAGGGTATGATGAGGATAAGAGAAAAGCCTCTTTTCAATACAATCCAAAGTTTGTAGAAGACTCATTTAAAAAACTATTTCCTTTTCTGATAAGAAAGACTAAGAATGTTCAGTTATTTGATCAATACTCAGGAGAAACTTTTCGTGGATTACCTCCTGTAATAGCTGATTCTTTACCTGATATGTTTGGTAATATTGTTTTTAAAGAGTGGTTAGAAGCTAATAATAAAGA
>JBOFGJ010000360.1:0-1260 GCA_051649065.1 Flavobacterium sp.
AGAAGCTAAAAATGCATTAAAGTATATTAATTTAATAAGAAATTAGGAATTGTTAGCTTTCATAGGGTTATATAGACTGTGGTAACTGTATAAAAATATTGAATGAGATCTTTCATTGCATTGCATTTAAGATGACATAGTTTGAAAGAAATATCGTGGTTACTAGAGCTAAAATCCCGAAAGGCTACAATTCTTAACTCCTAATTGTTTCTAATCAGTAGTTGTTTACTAAGCTCACCTACTCTCTTTAGTTTATCTTCTACTTCATCTGACCAAGGTAAACCTATACACAGCCTGATACAGTTCTCAAACTGCTCTTGTACTGTGAACATTCTCCCTGGAGCAATACTGATATTTTCTGCAATGGTTAAGTCATATAGATCCATAGCATCTATCTTCTCATCAAACTCTATCCATAGTGATAGTCCCCCTTGTGGCCTGTTTACCTTTGTTCCAATAGGAAAACTAGTGATAATGGTGTTTAAGTATTTTTGATAATTGCTATAAATATCCTTTCTTATTTTGCGCAGGTGTTTATCGTAATTGCCTGATTTCATAAAGCTAGCTACGGCTTCTTGCATTAAAGGTGGTGTTGAAATGGCGTGGACCAACTTCTGATGCATAATCTTGTCTTTATACTTACCTGCAGACACCCATCCTACTCTATATCCTGGTGCTAATGTCTTAGATACAGAACTACACCAAAGTACATTGCCTGTTGTATCAAATGCCTTACAACACTTGGGGCGCTGTGTACCAAAGTACAGATCACCATAAACGTCATCTTCTATCAATGGGATATTGTGCTTAGCTAATAATTCAACTATTTCTTTCTTATTCTCATCGGGCATACAGCTTCCTAGTGGTGTATTATAGTTAGAAATCAATAGACACATATCGATGTGATCTACTGCATCTCTTAGTGCCTCTATCTTTATCCCAGTAGCTGGATCTGTTGGTAGTTCGATTACTTTAAACCCTAGATCAATAGCCAACTGAAATATACCTGGATAACACGGACTCTCGATCGCTATGGTATCACCAGCTTTACCCAATGCTAACATACACAGTGATATGGCACTCATACTCCCATTAGTTGTAATGATATCTTCTTCTTTTATACTTCCTCCCCACGTGATAGAACGCTGTGCTATCATCCTTCTCAAGTTAATATTTCCCTGTACAGAGTCATACTCAATACCACCGTCAATTAAGGTACGAGAAGCCGTAAGTATCTCTTTCTTCATCTTGGCTAATGGC
>JBOFGJ010000361.1:0-1120 GCA_051649065.1 Flavobacterium sp.
AGTCTACAGTTAGGAGTGAATAAAGACCTTACGTACGAAACTTATCTACAAACTCGTATCTTCTTAATCGAAAAAGAAGTAGCAGATAAGTTCTTAATGACAGACTTAATTTATTAGTGGAGCTGTTTTTTTGTGATGTCGTTAAGTTGTGGTGTCGTGATGTTGTGATGTCGTTAAGTTGTGATGTTGTGATTCTGTGACACACAAAGTAATCGTCTCTACCAACTTCAACCGATTCACCGTTCACTGTCAACCAAAAAACTATTCGTGGTGATAGGGCTCATTACGTAGTATAGTAAATCCTCTATAGATTTGCTCTATAATAAATAAACGAATCATCTGATGGGAGAATGTCATTCTAGATAATGATATTTTCCCTTTTGCATTTTTATATACGTCATCTGAGAAGCCATAAGGACCTCCGATAACGAATACCAAGGTCTTGATCCCTGAGTTCATCTTCTTCTGTAACTCATCTGCGAAGCCTATGCTAGTAAACTCTTTCCCCTTGTCGTCTAGTAAGATTAATTGGTCAGTAGGACCTATTTTAGACAAGATTAGTTCACCCTCTTTTAGTTTTTGTTGCTCTTCAGACATATTCTTTGCATTCTTGATATCAGGAATTACTTCTAGGTCAAACTTTACATAAAAAGACAATCTCTTCATGTATTCGTCCATTAACGTTTGTAATGGTTTACTGTCTGTCTTTCCTATTGCAAGTAATTTGATATTCATTTGTCTGATTTATTTTTTGCAAAAGTAGTTTTTTTATAGAAAATAGCACACTGTCTAAGGCGTATTTATAGCCAATGTAATACTAGGTTGCAGATGTACAACGCAATTTTAGTGATTAATGCGATCATAGTAAGGTGTGTTTAAGTTAGTTGGTGTCGTTGAATGGAATGGTGTATCTCTTTGCGCATAAAAGGTATAAATACAAAAAGAGAGATATAAACCCACAGTATTAATAAGGTTATCAAAAAGGAGGTTAGAATAAGAAAACTAATCGATGAAATATAGTTTTGTAATAGATTAATCAGATTAAAAGAAGGGGCTATAACTAGTATTACTGGGCCTCCGAGAGCCATAGTAGCCACTCTAGTTAAATACCACTTCTTAT
>JBOFGJ010000362.1:0-1392 GCA_051649065.1 Flavobacterium sp.
TAGAAAGCACAGACGGAGTTCTTAATATAAAAGGAGGAGATAAAGCAGTATTATCAAATACAAAGATTAGTGTAAACAATAAGAGTATTTCGACAGAAAAGATAAAACCTGGAGTACAAGGGCAACTTCTAATTACGAATACTTCTGGAGATGTACAATGGGTAGATGCTACAGATGATATTATTAAGGATGTAATCGCACTTAATGAATCGGTAACTCTTATTAAGGACTTACAAGATGGAACATTTGTGTACTATAACGAAGATTGTTTTGATAAGGATGGTAAGTTTATTGAAGGTTCAGTAGGAATATCTTTTGATGCAAATACACTATCAATTAAAGAAAATGCTCCGGGGTTGATTACTTTCTCTGACAAAAAAGGGGAGTTGAAAGTATTGGATATTAGAGCGAGCAATATTATCATAGATGATACAACTATTGGGTCAGGAAACACGAATGTACAAGATGTTCTGGAAACTATTATTGAGAGAATTACTGTATTAGATAATCAATCGGGAGCGCTAAGTGGTATAGGGATATCTATTAATCAAGGTACTTCAGTGGATAAAGCAGTATTACAAGATATTAATTTGTCTATTGATAAGAATGCGATAGATAGCGAGCATATTAAAGCAGATGCTGTATTAGCATCCAAGATTAAAGATGGTGCTGTGACACAGGAGAAGTTATGGGCTGGAAAAGGAAAAAATCAGTTTGTAGCAGTGGCTCAAAATGATGGAACAGTTAAATATCAAGCCATAGGAAGTGTGATACAAGGAGATGCATTGTCAACAGATAACTCTTTAGAAATAGAAGGGGATGCATCAGGATCTCTTTTAAAAGGAGTCAAAGTACAGGTAGCACCTAATGGGATTGTAACTAAACACATTGAGAATAATGCGATAACAGCAGGTAAGATTGGATCAGCAGGTATTGATGCAGGAGCAGTATTAACGACTGATGGATCAGGAGGAACATTGTTTGTACCTATAATTGATGCGGTAGATAAGGCTTTTAACGCAGATATTATAGGAGATGCTGAACAGACTGTATTGGTTGAAGGAGGAGAGAATGTACTTATAGGTGATAAGGATAAAAAAGTAACGATTACTATTAATAAATCAGGAATTAAAGAGAAGCATATTGCTAATGGGGCTGTTACAGCACAAAAACTTAATGCTGAGGATGCTAAAGAAGGATCTGTAGCGACAGTAGGTAAGAAGGGTGCTGTTAGTTATCAACCCTTAACAACAGATTTGCTACAAGAAAAGGGAAATATCTTGTCAGGAACTACTATTTCTGCAATACAAGGAGGAGTAGGATCCGTGCTAACTGATGTAACATTAGAGGTAAATGACCAGTCTATTACAGCGACTAAACTAATCGCTACAG
>JBOFGJ010000363.1:0-2254 GCA_051649065.1 Flavobacterium sp.
TACAATTCCCCCTATTTGCTCTAAACAAAAACCATTTTATAAGAGAATCCTAAAACCATCTTAGACCTATCATAGAACAATCTTTCTCTAGCAATTGCATATAAAAAAACCTCAGTATTTAATACTGAGGTTTTTTTATATGATTATTACATTTTACCTATTTCTTAATTACTTTAGTATTTACTCTATCTCCTCCTACTTCTATATTAAACAAATAAACTCCTTTAGCGAAGTCACGCATATCAATAACTGCTCTATTAGTAGCACTAATACTGATCCTTTTTACTAATCGGTTACTCAAATCAAAAATCTCAATTTCTGATATTTTAAATACTTTATCTTTCGTAATTTCAATGTTAACAATGTCTTCTACAGGATTAGGCCATACTGTTATATCCTTAACTTCTATCACAGGAGCTTCAACTTTATCTTTAATTCCTTCTAAATCAACATTACTAATAATCAAACTAAAATCCTGTCTTCCATATCTAAGTTTACCTTTATGACTCACAATAACAGTGTAATCTCCTGGTTCTGCATTATCTATTTCTACTCTTTCAAGATTATCAACATCATTATCTCCTTTATAAGCAACATAATCAGAAGTATCCTTATTCAATAACCACGGCATATATTCTTCACCATCCTTTAATACACGTATATCTAAATCATTGACAAGCTTTTTTGTATCAGAATCATTAAATAATTCGCTCTTATCAAATAGTCCTTCAACATCTGTCCAACTCAACGTCACCAACAGTTTATCTGACTTCTCTTTTAAACCAAATGTATAAATTGACTCTTGTTTATCAAAAAGTACACTCTCTTTAAGTACAGCCGAATTCTCTTTTACATTTTGTAAAAGGCGAATACCTCTAGAAGCATTAATCATTCCCCATCCAATACTTTGATTTGGTTGCTTATCTTCTAAATACTCCGCTGTGTGAGAAGCGAGACCTCTTAAAGTAGCTGAACGCATAGGAAATTTAAACATTTGAATGTATCCTTGTTGCCACAGTGCTAAGATAGAAGATACAGCTGGCGCAGCCATAGAAGTACCACTAGACACTTTATATATGCTAGTAGATACCTCATTACTGTAACGTGGCGCTTCATAACCAGAAGAAATTACCTTTACCCCTGGTGCTGCTATATCAGGTTTAATTCTATAATCATTAGTAGGACCATAACTACTGAACTTCGCAATACCTAATCTCCCCTGATCATCAAGTCCTACTGCAGCTACCACAATAGCATTTTTAGAATTAGCATTTCCTAATAATAAATCATTCCCGCCTTTAGTAGGATTAATTGTCTTAAAGAATTCTCTGTCATTACCTGCAGAAATTACAGGTTGATAATAAGGATATAAAT
Organism: Flavobacterium sp.; assembly: GCA_051649065.1. Classification (GTDB taxonomy): domain Bacteria; phylum Bacteroidota; class Bacteroidia; order Flavobacteriales; family Flavobacteriaceae; genus Flavobacterium. Next base: position 1,375 of record JBOFGJ010000363.1, read on the forward strand.
ATGTTATTCTATCGATCTGCTGAGCATCTTTATTATACGTTCCGAAATATGAAGGAGGTAATAAAGGAATTAAATCATCGTCTAATGCTGAGATTCCATAAGAATGATTAGACACTAATAATCCTTCTTGTGCAGCATTAGCCATCTCTATAATATCATTATCCCAATCGTAACTCCATAGATTAGCCTCTGGAGCTAATCCCTTTGCTGGTTCATAGACCCCTTTAGCTATCATAGTTCCAGCTACATGAGTAGCATGGTTTTTGGCATGTACCATATTAAGCAACTTATCGCCAAATAAATTACTGGGAGAAACCTCTTTATCTCTTATAATAACATGACTGACATTGCCATACATAAACTCTTGGTGTTTATTAAATACAGTCTGACCATCCCATATTCCAATAATCATATTTTTGCCTTGAAGACTAGTCCCTAATCTCCCTCCTTTAGCTAAATCATCAATATATGTAAGTTTACGAGAAAGTAAGTTTTGAGTAGAATAATAAATAGGTAAACCTGATCCATCAATCTTTCTCAATTGAAAAATACGCCCATCCTTATAAACACCTTTAGTTTCTATATTGTGTAAAGCAACATAGCGTCTAACAGCAGCTCTATCAGAAGCCACTTCTTTGCTAAAATCTTGAATAAGTTCCTTTCCCTTCTCTACGTTATGCTGTTCTGATATTTCTCTTCTCAATTGTATGTCCTGTGCCAACACAGAACTAGTCAAGAACAAACAACTAACAATCCCTAAAACTTTTCTCATTAATCTCTTTTTAAGATTTATCCATCTAAACACATTCAAATAAAACAATCATTACTTTATTTGAATATAAAAGTACAATCAAATTTACTATATTCTCTCAAAATATGA
>JBOFGJ010000364.1:0-2424 GCA_051649065.1 Flavobacterium sp.
AATGCTCCCGATCCTTTGATATCAATCTCACCATATAATGGATACACATCCTTAAAGGCTATCGGATTAATAAACACATCCTTATCTACTACACTCTCTATATAGTTACGTCTAGCCTCTTCTAAGAACTTCCAGTACACACTAGGATGAATAGTAGTAAACTCGCGCTGTATAATCGCTTCTACATGATTCTGCATATCTAACTTCACTCGCTCAACTGTCTCAGAGATAATAGGCATAATGCCATTTAGCTTCTGTACATTTACGCTATTAAGCATTCTCTTCTCTGCTGATACTATCTCGAGCACACCTTCTACCCCACTAGATATCACCACAGGACTAAATAAACAACTCTTGATGCCATTAGCCTTTAAATGTAAACACATCTCTCTCTCATCTTCATCTTCTAAAGCTACGTCAATATCCGAGATACTGTAATACCCCTTCTGATTAACTACTATCTCATACGCTTTCTTTGATAAGAGAATAGACGATCTCTCTTCATTCAACAAGAAACTAGACATTGCCATTAACTCATTAGTTTCCTTTTGTATCAAGGCATCAACCACTAAAGGAGTAAAACCAATTCTCAAGTTTGGAACTCTAAAAATAGAACTAAACAATGGTTCCATTATATTACCTATACATACACTCTGTAACTCTGACTTTAGAAAATTCTCCTTAAGCAATGACATTGCATTCTCTATAGTAACATCTACAAGATTAATAATACCAAAACCATTTAACTGCCAACTATGTTGAGGAAACTTCTCTCTCCACAAAGCTAAATCATCAAAGTTATCTTCTAGTAATTCGATATCTTCTTTGGTTAGCATTACTGCATTCTCCTTAGGAATAATCTCTACGAAGTCTGCATTATATAACACTCTATAGTGATGAATAATCCCCCTAGCATCAGGCAAGTCAATGAAAAGAGGTCTAGTCAAATCAAAATTAGCCTTAAAATAATGATTCATAATAATACAACAACTCGCTATATAATACTGATGCTGGCTAAAATCACGAATCTCTATATTATAATTCCCTCCACTCTCTTCTATTATCTTTCTAAATCTTCTACTATGATTAAACATCAAATTTTGAAAAGGCATACCTACAGCTTTAATCTCATTATCTGTTAATGCGATAGGAAACAAGATCTCTAAAAGTTCACTAATCAAAACGCGGTTATCATCAAGTATTTTGGCATCTACTATAGGTTCTAGTAGACATGGCACCTCACTTACACGTACTAACAAATCTTTAAAGTACGTCTTTTTGATATCGTTCTTCTTTGGGTCGTTTATAAAGATGTGCATCGCTTCTACTAAACGATGAAAAGAGAATTTAATCTCAAAAGGAGTAAAATCAAAAGTCGCTAATCTCATAGTGGTGGGTGTCTATTAGCATATAAAGATACGAAATAACTAACTGCTCCCATCCTAGAGAATCTTCACTTATTTGAATTAAAGACAACATTAACTAAACTAAAAAACAAAAAGCCAAAAAAATCGTACTTTTGCATCAAATTTCTAGAACGAATATGATTAAAATAGGCAATATAGAACTTCCTGATCATCCATTACTTTTAGCTCCAATGGAGGATGTAAGTGATCCACCTTTTCGCCGTTTATGTAAAGCACATGGCGCAGACTTGATGTACTCTGAATTTATCTCTTCTGAGGGACTAATCAGAGATGCTATGAAAAGTAAGATGAAACTAGACATTTTCGATTATGAACGCCCAGTAGGTATTCAGATATTCGGAGGTGACGAGGAGGCTATGGCACAGTCTGCACGTATAGTAGAAACTGTACAGCCTGATTTAGTTGATATAAACTTTGGATGTCCTGTTAAGAAAGTAGTTTCTAAAGGTGCAGGTGCAGGAGTATTAAAAGATATTGACCTAATGATACGTTTAACGAAGGCAGTAGTTAATAGTACTCATCTACCTGTGACTGTAAAGACACGCCTTGGTTGGGATGATGAATCTATCAATATTGATGAAGTAGCAGAGCGTCTACAAGATGTAGGAGTACAAGCACTGACTGTACACGCGCGTACTAGAGCACAGATGTATAAAGGTCACTCAGACTGGACACATATTGAACGAATCAAAAACAATCCACGTATACACATTCCTATCTTCGGTAACGGAGATATAGATAACCCTAAGAAAGCATTAGAATACAAAGAGACTTTCGGATTAGACGGAATGATGATCGGACGTGCAGCTATCGGCTATCCATGGATATTCAATGAGATTAAACACTTCTTTAATACAGGTGAGTTATTACCACCTCCTACAATCAAAGATAGATTAGATGCGGCTAAGAATCACTTAATCTGGTCTATGGAGTGGAAAGGAGAGCGATTAGGTATCGTAGAGATGAGACGTCACTATACTAACTACTTTAAGGGAAT
>JBOFGJ010000365.1:0-1061 GCA_051649065.1 Flavobacterium sp.
CGTCTCTACTTTAGATACTGGATGTACATCACGCCGTAGCCTCGCTACCTATATCGTTATGGATATGCGTTGTGGTAGACGTAAAGTTTTACGTCTCTACATTAGATACTGCATAAAATACAATGCCGTTAGGCAAAAACTGTGAACCGTCAACCGATAACTGTTAACCAGAATTACTGTTCACTATTTACCGTCAACTGTAAACCATTAAGTATCTAACCACTGCTTTATAGCGCGTGTTCTCTCTCTACTTAGGTCTACTTCTACGTCATCTAAAAGAATAATACTAACCTTGCTATTTAGATTGTTTTGTATTGTTTTGATACTTTCATAGCTTACTAAAAACTGCCTAGAGGCTCTAAAGAAACGATTAGGATTAAGCTCTGATTCTAATTCTTCCATCGTAAAAGGAAGTATATTGACACTCTTATCAAACATAACTGCTTTAGATAATCGAAATTCTGTGTAGATATAAGCGATATCTTGCGTTTGTATTACCTTATACTTATCGTTATTACTCAGTAAGAAACGCATTCTATAATTCTCTTTTCTTCCTTGTATAACATCAGTCAGGTTATTCAAGATCTGTTTATCATACACTTGAAGTGTATTCAACTTTTTGAACTTCTCTAAACTCTGTTGTAGAGCACTCTTTTTGATAGGTTTTAATAGATAATCAAGACTATTTACTTTAAATACTTGTAGAGCGTATTGATCATAAGCTGTTGTAAACACAATAGGAATATTTACTTCAACAGCATCAAAAATCTCAAAACACACTCCATCACTAAGACGAATATCCATAAAGATTAAATCTACCTCTATACCTTGTTCTAACCATTCTATACAGTCTTCTACCCCATCGATAACGGCAACAATTTCGACAGTCTCATCTATTTCATTTAATAGACCTATTAGATGTTGAACATTATACTGTTCATCTTCTACTATCAGTACTCTTATCATCTCTTATATTAATGGAATTTTCACTTTAAATACTTGTTCACTCTTGTCAATTATGACTTCTCTTTCCTCTATGAGGTGGTATCGTTTTACAATAT
>JBOFGJ010000366.1:0-1349 GCA_051649065.1 Flavobacterium sp.
TAGTTCTATTTAGAATAGCTTCATTTTTTATAATCCATTCTTTTAGTATCTGCAGCGAATTGATAAACTCTCTTGTCATTCTTGTTGATTTAATGTAATAGGTTAAGTCAGCTTAAGAGGTAAAATTACTTTTTATAAACGATATAATAGTCCCCGAAAGTAGGGGATTTATATTTAATACGTAAGAAGAAGGAAACTATTGTATAGTTTTATTATACTTTTGTAACAGAATTCACAAGTTAGACTCTATATAATGGGAAGAAATACACCTGCTAATCGAAAAGCCGTTAAGGACAAAATAGATAAAAAGAAACAAAAAGAGCATGAAGCAGCTGTAAAGCGCAAAGCGCTTTTAAAGGAGATAGTTAATCAAGTAAAGAACAAACAATAACTCAAGTTATGATCAGACGTTATTTAAAAATATTCATCATTGCACTTGGTTTAGGAGTATCTCTTACTAATTGCAATAGCTTGTCTAACAGCAATCCTTTAGTAAATACTATCGTTGAAGGTTCAGAGAACACTATTCTTATTCCTAAGAAGAATGATGCAGGAGTATGGGGATATGTAGATGCTACTCAGAATTGGGTAATTGAACCTAAGTATGAGGATGCTTGGATGTTTAGTAAAGGAATGGGAGTAGTGCAAGTTAGTGAAGATAAATGCGGTTTAATCAATACTAAAGGGCAGTGGATAATAGAACCTAATTATCAATCTATATTGACTTTTGTAGACGCTAAAGGAGAGACTTACTTTAATGTAGAGAAAGACAACGTGAATACACTCTTTGATGCTCAAGGTAAAGAGATATTTTCTTCTCCAGAAACAGTGTTTTCATCAGAAGTTCTTTTTAATGAGGGACTATATATGAGAACAGGTGAAAATGGTCTTTTTGGTTTTATCAACAGTACTGGCAAATGGGCAATATCACCAACCTATTTATATGGTTCTGATTTTTCAGATGGTGTCGCGAGTGTTAGTTTAGATGAAAAAACACGAGCGATTATAGATCACAAAGGGGATGTTATAACGAGATTTGCTAATGATATTGACTATGTAGGAGTTTTTAGAAATGGACTTGCGCCTGCACGTAAAAATGAAAAGTACGGTTACATCAATAAAAAAGGAGAAACTGTAATAGAATTCAAGTATCTTGATGCAAAGGAGTTTAAAGGAGGAATTGCTTTTGCTACAGATAACGATGCTGATTTATGGCAATGTATCGATACGCAAGGGAAGGTAGTTTTTGAGATCACCAGCAGTTTTATAGTACCTATGGGACACGGTTATATACAGGCTCATAAAGAGGATAAAGTAGGAATAATCAATGCTAAGGGAGAAGTAGTATT
>JBOFGJ010000367.1:0-1612 GCA_051649065.1 Flavobacterium sp.
GTCTGTGTACGACATCTTCGTCTGCGAAGAATACTTCTACCTTTAGATTGACCTTTACACTGCGTTGTCTCGCATCGATAGATCGCTTAAGGATAGTAATGTGTTTAATGTCCGAAGCTGAACATTTTAATTGGTTAGCAACATACTGTGTCAATAAATCAGCCGTAGCTGCAACATCTGGAAGAACTTGTAACTGTAATTCTTGTGGCATTTGTCTATAAAGCAATAAAAATTAAAGTGCAAAAATACGGGAAAATAAATAAGAATTAGGAATTTAAAATTAGGAATTGTTAGTATACAATATATGTCCATATTACACTTGCGTACTAGTTATGAAGACATCTACTAGATATTTCCTTAATGCGCTGTCCTGCTTGTATCATTGTGGAAATACGGTGTGAATATTGATTATTGATTTTGATAGGACTATATAGTAAAGGTATTGTAAATACCCACAACCACATCTAATATTTTATCAGCCTACACTATTATCGCTAAATACGTGAAGAATGCTTGAGCATTACTAGCTCAGATGGCTTCTCTGAGCAACAACACTGCACGCATTGGGCAGTCATTGGGCAAAGAAAAAGTATGCTCATAAATATCGAAAAGTCGGGAGACGCTTGTTTAGCGATATAAAGGAACCAAGGTTAATAACGAAGTTCGTTGATTTGAAAGAAATATGCCCTACATTAAAATACTCTAATCTAAGTATCAAATCATATAATTTAGTCTATCTTGTCTATACCTTATTAAAACATAAATATGTCTTCTCAATTAGAAACTAACATACTTAGACTAGCTCAACAAGATGAACGTATCAGAGCAGTTATTCTCAACGGTTCGAGAGCTAATCCACTAGTGGCTCCTGACGACTATCAAGACTTTGATATCGTCTATATGGTCAATGATATAGATAGTATTAAAAGTGAAGATTTAGTACATAAAAAGTTTGGAAAGCCTGCTATAGAACAACGTCCTGACGATATGCACTTAGGTAATGAAGATGGGATAATACCTATCTCTTATGCTTACTTGATGATATTTGACAATGGTAGTCGACTTGATTTGACTTTATTTCCGATAGAGAAGCTAAATGAGTTTAAACGAGATAGTTTGTCTATTATTTGGTTAGATAAAGACAACTTGTTTAAAGATATACCAGCTTCTTCTGATGTAGATTACCACGTCAAAAGACCTACTCAACGAGAATTTACAGAAGTGTGTAATGAGTTCTGGTGGTGCTCGACAAATATAGCAAAAGGGCTAGCCCGTAAAGAGAGACTCTATGTCAAAGATATGATGGAGAGTGTAGTTCGTCCAATGTTCTTACAACTATTAGCATGGAAGATAGGCAGTTATAACAACTTTAATGTATCTATCGGTAAGTCTGGCAAATATATCAAACAGTATTTAGACACTGAGGAGTATAATAAAGTACTTAGAACCTATAGCAATGCCAATATACAGAACACTTGGGAAGCGTTTAATACAATGACAAGTTACTTCTATCAAGTACAATTAATCTTAGGCAAAAAGCTATCTCTTACTGTGAATACAAAAGAAGCTAAAAATGCATTAAAGTATATTAATTTAATAAGAAATTAGGAAT